>DATNEW010000025.1 GCA_035606695.1 Gemmatimonadaceae bacterium | reverse complement strand
AATCGAGGATACTCGCGCGGTTTACGCTGCCGTGCCGGCGCCGGTCTCGCGCCATCGCAGGCGCGGTCGACCGAGTACCGCGCGGCAACAGGACCCAGCGAGCCGCAGCTAGTCCGCCGCTTCACTCCGTGCGCAGCGCGTTCACGGGATCCAGCCGCGTGGCGCGGCGCGCCGGAACGAAGCACGCGAGCAGCGTCACGGCCGCGAGCAGCAGGCAGATCGAAACGAATGTCGCCGGGTCCGTCGACGTCGTGTTCACGAGCACGGATGAGAGCACTCTACTCACGCCCGCGGCCGCGCCGACCCCGATCACCATGCCGATGACGATCCGCACAAGGCCCTTCCGGAGCACGAGCCACAGAATGTCGCGCCGCGCTGCGCCGAGCGCCATGCGCACGCCGAGCTCCTGTGTCCTCTGGCCGACGCCGTGCGCGGTTACGGCGTAGATGCCGACCGACGAGATCAGCAGTGCGATCACGGCGAACGCGCCGAACAGCGTTCCGAAAATCCGATATGGCCAGTTTCGCTGCGCGAGGATGTCGTCCATCGTCCGAATGTTGTAGAGCGGCAGGTCCGCGTCCAGTTGCCGCAGCTCGCTGCGGATGCCCTGAATGACCGCGTCTCCGGCCAAGCGGCTGCGCGCTAGCACCGTGAAGGCGTTCGGCGGCTCTTGGCGGAATGGCACATAGACTGTGGGCTGCACACGAAGCTCTTGAGTCGGGCTCTGCTGGTACACCGGCGGGCTGACGCCGACGATCGTGAGCCAGGGCGCCGCGAGATCCTCCGTGCCTCTACTGAGGTCCTCGCCGAGACGGATGCGGCTCCCGAGCGGGTCCCCGTTCTCGAAATAGCGCGCCGCGAACACCTCGTTCACGATGGCCGCTTCCGAGCCCGGGGCGCCGTCCGTTTCGGTGAAGCGGCGACCGCGCGCGATGGAGAGGTCGAGCGCGTCGAAGTAGTCGGGCTCGACGACGAGGCGCGCCACCGTCGGCAGGCGGTTGTTCGCGTCGGTCATGTCGCGGCCTTCGATCTTCAGCGTTCTTTGTTGCGCGCCCGCGGCCGGCGCCTGCGAAACGATCGTCAGCGAATCGACGCCCGGCACGGTCTGGAGTCTTTCCTTGAGCCGTTCTTGGAACGCCTGACGATCGCCCGGTTGCGGATAGCGCGAGGCCGGCAGCGTCACCTGCACGGTGATGAGATTCTCGGTGTCCACGCCGATATCGAACTGCTGCGTGATCAAGAAGCTGCGAATCATCAAGCCGGCTCCGACGAGCAAGACGATCGTCAGGCCGATCTGCCCGACCAGCAACACATCCGTCATCCTTCCGGCGCGCTTGCCGCTGCTACCGCTGCGCCCGCCCTCCTTTAAGTTCTCGCTGACGTTCGACTTGGAGATCTGCAGCGCCGGTGCGAGGCCGAACAAGATGCCCGTGAAAATCGAGACGGCCGCGAAGTACGCGAAAACGCGATAGTCCATCGAGAAGTCGAGCCAGTACGGCCTCCCGGTCGGCACGGTCGCGACGTCGATCCAGCGAACTCCGAGCAGGCCCACACCCAAGCCGAGCACTCCGCCGACCACGCTCAGCATCACGCTTTCGACGAGCAGTTGCCTCACGATGCGCCAACGGCTCGCGCCCATCGCGGTGCGGACCGAAGTCTCGCGCGTGCGCTGGATCGCGCGCGACAGCAGCAGGTTCGCGACGTTGGCGCAGGCGATCAGCAACACGAAGCAGACGGCGCCGAGCAGCGAATACAGAATCACGCGAATCGGCCCCGTCGTGCCCCGATCCGTGTACGGCGCGACGCTCGGCACGAGGTCCTTGTTGGTCTCGGGATACGCCTCCGCCAGCGCGTCCACTATCCCGGTCAGCTCGGCTCCGGCACGCTCGTACGAGATGCCCTCGCCCAGACGCGCGAATACGACCATCTGTCGGTTTTCGCGCCGTAGCGCGAGCGGGTTCGAAACGAACGGAATCCAGAGGCGCGTGTCCTGCGGGAAGCCTTCTCCCGGCCGCATCACGCCCACCACCGTGTATTCCTCGAGATTGATCCGAATCGTACGACCGAGGATGCCTGCGTCGCCGGAGTAACGCGTTTGCCATAGACCGTAGCTCAACAGCACGACTCGATCGGCGCCGGCCTGCTCGTCTTGCGGCGTGAAGTCTCTCCCGACCAGCGGCACGGCTCCGAGCAGCGAAAACGTGTTCGCGGTGATCCGGGCGCCGGTCACGCGCTCGGCGGCGACGTCGCCGTCGCTGAGATCCGCGCCCAGGTTGGTGAATGCACCCAGGCCTTTGAACGACCGGCTCTGCTCGCGATAGTCGATGAAGTCGGCATACGAGACGCCGCGATTCGTCGAGATGAACGCAATCTCGCCGGGATTGGGGAACGGCATCCCCTTGAATAGAACGGAATTGATGATCGTGAAGATCGCCGTGTTGACGCCGATGCCGAGCGCCATCGTGACGACGACGACCGCCGAGAACGCGCGGTTCTTCAGTAAGACTCTGAGCGCGAAGCGCAGGTCGTGGAGCATTGCCGCAATAGATACCTAGGGTGGAGCGGCGGTTGCAGAGTCTAACGCACGCGGCGGAACGCTACCCTCAGCGTCTTGCCTTGGCGCTCGAGCTCGTCGCTCGCGTCCTCGCACTGTTCACCGGACGCGTAGTAGCGCACGTTCCAGAGATCCGACTCGTCGTCGAACTGCGGGTCGCCTTTGAACACGATCTGGCAGGCGTAGCCCTGTCGAACCGACGCCCGCATCCGGCCGATCAGCGCCATGAGCTCGTCGTCATTGGGTCGGCGATAGAAGGAAATCTCCGCCTCCAGGCCCACGCGCTGTAGCGCCGCGCCGAGGTCGTCACAGGCTGGGCCGACGCCGGAGTAAGCGACCAGCCAGCGATTCGTCAACTCGTCGAGCCGCGGCACCCCGTGCAGCGACAGGTCACACCCGTCGGTCTGCTCGACCTTGGCGACGAGCTCGCGCGCCAGCGTCATCGCATCGTCCGCGGCCGGCAGTTGCGCGCCCGCCATCGGCGCGATGCTTGCGCCGGCAACAGCGCCGACTGCGATCCAGCAACTAGTCACGCGCAACCTCATTCCGCGCGGCACGAGCGCCGGGCCGCGCTACTGCTGCGGAGTTTCGAAGTTGAAGATGTCCTCTTCGTCGGGCCGCTGCATGTTCTTCTCGTAATACTCTTCCCAGAGGTGGCCCCACGGCCGGCCAAACATGTCGAGCACCTCGTACTCGAAGTGGCTGCCGGGCGGCAACGGCGTCGCCTTGCCGTTGACCGGAAAGATCGTCTGCACGCACTCGATGAAGACGTACGGCGCGTCGTCCGTGAGCTCGCCGGATTTCGTGAAGTTGCGCACGATGCGGATCGGCTCCACGAGCGCGTCCTCGTCGTAGAAGATCGCCTCGTGATTAAGGCCCACGAACTTGCCGGACGCGTCGTGATTCGGCGAGTAGATCTCGATCGTCTGCATCTTGTTCGAGTACTCGAACCCGGCATGGACCTTCCAGCCGACGACGTTCGACGTCCACGTGATCAACGTGTCCTTGTCCCAGAAGCCGATCGTCTCGCCGTACCAGCGCGGCACATCGGCCCCGAGCCGCGGCGTCGCACCCGACATGTCGAACTCGCGGCCGATGAGGATATTCGTGATGAAGTTGCGCGCGACGCCGGCCATGAGCTGGACCTGCTGCGGCGTCACCGTGATGTAGTGGTCGCGAACGGCGGCCGCATGCCAGCGCCGCATGAACCCCTCGGGCCAGCAGTACTGCGACTGCCAGTGCGCGACGTTCGTGTTGCCCTGGTGATAGGTCTCCTGCGCGAGGTACTGCTGATACTTCGGCGTCAGCAGCGACATCATCGTCGAGACCTGCATCTTGCGCGCGTTATACCAGGTCTCGCCGAAGCCGCGGCCGTAGCGACCCGTCCACTCGCCGGGTACCGTCGCGTACGTGTGCTGCGTCGGTCCGCCGCGCTTCGCCGTCTCGGCTTTCAGCGCTTCCCAGTGCGCCTGCGCCGTCTTGAACGGATACGGGCTCACGATCGCTTCGCGCGGATAGTCGCTGTCGCAAAGTCCCCAGCCCATCGTGCCAGGACCCTTGTCGCCGATCGCGCCGCGGGCGGTCCAGCTGTCTTCGATCGCGACCGTCGAGTTGCAGCGCCAGTAGCGCGGATCGGACCAGAGGTCCTTGTCTTTATAGAAGTCGTCCGACGTGAACATATCGCGCGGCAGCGGCTCGATGCCTTTCGGCGTCTGGCCGGGCGGCGCCGAGCCGATGAACTGCCTCGGCGGCGGAGCTCCTTGGTTCGCCGCGGCACCGCGGTTTCCCTGGTTTCCGGCGTTCCCTTGGTTGCCCACGTTCCCTGGGTTGCCTGGGTTTGGCGGTGGACCTCCGAAGCCTCCACCGTAAGTAGCGCCGATCACCGGCAACGCGGCCGCGTCGACCAAGACGGGCGCGCCGCGTCCGACGCTCTTAAAGTCGATCTGTGGGCTTTGCTGCGCCGCCAACGGCGCCGCAATCGCGACGGCGAAAGCGAGCGCTGCGAGCCTCGGGCCCAGGTTGCTGTTCTTCGTCATCGATCTTCTCCCGTACCGCGTTCGCGGTGAGCGCCGAGCGCGCTACTTGTTGTTACTGAAATCGAACAGGTCCTCGGACGTGTCCTCGGGTTTCGTCATGCCCTGCTCGAAGTTCTCGCTCCAGATCTTCGCCCAGGGACGGCCGTACATGTCGGGCATCTCGTACTCGAGCTTCGCTCCCGGCGTCAGCGGCGCGTTCTTGCCGTTGACGTTGAAGATCGTCTGCACGCACTCGATGAACGGATACGGCGTCTCATCGGCGTCGGTGAAATTGTTGATCTTGTGCAGGTTGCGCACGATGCGGACGGGCGTCGCCAGCGCGTCCTCGTCGTAGAGGATCGTTTCGTGGTTCAAGCCGATGAACTTGCCCGCCTCGCGGATCGGAGTGTAGATCTCGATCGACTGTAGCTTGCTCGAGAACTCGAACTCCGAGTGCGACTTCCAGCCCTGGATGTTGCTGGTCCACGTGATCAGCACGTCTTTGTCCCAGAAGCCGATCGTGTCGCCGTACCAGCGCGGCACCGCGGCGCCGAGGCGCGGCACGCCCCCCTTCGCCACGTCTTCCATGTTGAAGTCGCGGCCGACGTAGACGTCCTGCATGAAGTTGCGCGCGACACCGGCGCGCACGTTCACGAGATCCGGCGTCGCGATCACGTAGTGCTCCCACACGGCCGCCGGGTACCAGCGGCGCATGAAGCCTTCCGGCCAGCAGAACGTCGATGGCCAGAGCGCGTTGCCGCGCACCTGGTGATACGCCTCTTGGACCATGTATTCCTGGTACTTCGGCGTCAGCACGGACAGCACCGTCGGAATCTGCGTG
>DATNEW010000024.1 GCA_035606695.1 Gemmatimonadaceae bacterium | reverse complement strand
CCGCTCCGGCGCCCTGCGCTGACCGGCGTATATCAGCAGGATTCATCGTCGCTTTCGCCGTAGGTCCTCAGTCCTAGAACCCGACATTCATGACGTCGCAACAACCGTACGCCTTGACTTCTGCCCAGTCATATCAACGCCCCAGCTAAGCTGCGGGCGAAACAAAAAAAGAGTTGCAGCGCAGCCGCAACAATTCAATAGATCGCCCGTCAGCTTCAGCGTTCGTTCTATGAGAGCCATTGTCAAGAGCGGACTTCGTCCCGACTGATTGTTTTCGCGTTTGCTCGTGGACAATCAGCCCGGAATTCTGAGTCGTGCGCGAGTCCTTCCGCCGCGGTGCGTGCGGTCGGCTGTTGCCTTTCTTCATCGCCGGTTTTCTCCAGGCACTCCTGAGCGTGTGCAAGCGAAGCGGTCGCGCAAGGCGAACCATGGTTCTATCGGAGACTCGACCCCACGAGGTCGGCCTGACGCTTATTCGGGTTCTGCGGAAGGGCCTATGGTGAGACGAGGACCTCGACGGCCGAAGCGGTCGGGGAAACGAACGCTCTGAGACTGCCTTCCGCACCCACGCTCGAGCTCTGAAGCGGACGATGATGCCGCTCGTGCCGCGTCGCGGCTCGGCGCTAGCTGCCTTGCACGCTTCACTGAGTCGGATCGTAGTGCGCTCCGGTTTTCCACAGGTGTAAGGTCACGGCCGCCAGTTTTCGCGCGAGCGTTACCCGGGCCAAGTCGGCGCTGAGCCCGCGCGCCCGAACACCCTCATACCAATCCTGTAATGGCCCCGGCCGCGTCGCCGCGGTCGTCGCCGCGGTCGTCGCCGCGCTCTTGAACACGTCCTTCACTATCGGATTGTGATTGCGATTGAGCCCGCGCGTTTGGACCCAGCGCTTGCGCCGGCGCACGGGGCGATCGTCCGCGATGTCATACTCGGCGCTGGTCCGGCTGACGACCGCGAGTCCCGCATACGCCCACAGGTGCCGCTTCGTCCGAAACCGCCATGGCGTTTGCAGCGTCGCTAGCAGCAACGCTAGCAGCAACGCTAGCAGCAACGCGATGCGCACGGGACCGAAGTACGGAATGCGGCGCAACACCGGCCATGCGGGATCCCGCTGCGCTTCCTGCACCATCGCCGCCTTCACCCGTGGCCGCAACGCCTGCAACACGCCGAGCTGCGCATACAGCGTCTCGGCGCGAAACCGAGCGCCTGACTCGGAGAGCTGCGCGAGCCAGCGCTCGCGGTGCTGCGGGTGATAGACGCTCATCCCGGGCGTCTTGATACCTCGCGCGCGGTACAGCGCCTTCAGCCGCTGCATGACGCGTTTGGAGTCCTGGAGCACATTGGCATACGTCCGCGTCAGCTCCTTGAGTCGCGCGTGATCGCCCCGGTCGTGGTGGACCGCGCGGAGCCGCCCGAGACGCAACCGATCCGACAGATCATCGGCGTCGTGCTGATCATTCTTGTTCCCCGTAGTCGTGTCGCCGCGCCGATTGCACACCACGACCCGCTGGACGATAGGCGTCAACAGCTCCGACAACCACTGCGCTTGGGTGCCCTCCTCGAACGCCACGTGCACCGCGCCGCGCATCCTTCGAACAAACGCCAGCAGCGACTCGGCCTCGGTCGGGATGATGCTGCGCGCGATGATGCGACCACTTTCGTCGCGCACGCTGCTCACGGTCGTTGCCTGATGCACATCCAACGCGACATACTTCGTCGTCCGCTTCATGAGGGCCGCTCCTGGTTGTGATCCATGGTTGCTCGACACATCCATGCTAGCAGCCAGGGGCGTGCTCTCAATATCCGTTAGACCGCAACCACCGTCCAACCGCATGGTGACAAGGAACGATCGGTCACAGGCCGTCAAACCAACGGTCTCGCCCGTGACCGGCACCGGCCCAGTCCTTCTATAGATACAGTCGAGACGGACGCCCACTGCGATCGCACCCAAATACGCCCCGGCCGCCGCGCTTCGCCGAATGTCGTCACGTACATGCACGTGATTTTTGTGTCACGCACGAGAAGCAGCGTGTCGTGTCGTCTCACCGGCGTGCCAAGCCATGTCAGCAATGTTCGAGCAAACTGAGAATTGGCACAAGTCGTCTCGCCTTCCATGAATGCACCGTGCGCCGAGGTGTCATGCACGCTAGTGGTCCAAGCATGCGCCCTCGACAAATGAAAACGCCATCTCACGGAAGTGACATGCCCGCTCACGGTTCGAGCACGCCGATCGAGCGACGAGTCGAGCGACGAGTCGAGCGATCTCGAGATCGTGCATGCGCGCTCGACAAACGAAAATGCCAACCCCCCGTCGTGTCGAGGAGTCTCGCGAACGTGAAATATCCCGTAACGAAAATAGCAATGCGCGCTCGCCAACGAAGCAAGCGCGCTCACGAAAGCGAATTGCCGTCTCACCGCTCAAGCAAGCACTCTCGCGGTCGCGACAAGGGGCCAGCGTGGGTGACATCCACGCCACAGTACACCGGATTGGGCGGGCGCCGCTCCGAACCCGGCTGGCAGCTACTTCACGTTCAAATGCGTCATCAAGATCCTTCGAACATCCGCCGGCACATTAGACCGAATATCGTCGCGCAAGTAGAACTTCGCGCAGCGCATGACGAATTCATCATCAAACTCCGCGCATAAGTCAACGACTTGGCCGTTCATCTTCCAATACAGGCCGGATCGGAGATAAAAAATGTGTCCATTCGGGCACACGTATCGCCCGGACCAGCCACTCTGATCCGTGCCATCCTCCGCGAGGGTCCCTGTACAAAAGGGACATAGCCGAAACTCCCCGGCGTGAACGGCGGGCTTTACTCCCACCTCGGCGATACGCCGCAGCGTGACCGCCAGTTGGGTGTTCAGGTAGCGCCGTAATCCTTCCTCGGTCAGCCAGGCGTGAATGATCTCCGACTCCATCGCGTGCGACGAGTAGGAACCTTGAATACCGTGCGCTTTCTCCGTTACCGCAGCGTTTGGCGCCGCTGTCGCGATGAAGAAACCATGTCCCTCGCGGCATCTGAGGCCCACGAGAAAGACGTCGCCCAGCTCGACCTCCTTCAGGTCAGCTGCACAAGTCGGGCATTTGAGAACTGCAATAGACTGCCTGTTCTCCGCGGTGAGTCGCAATATGCCGTCAGTCGTCATGCTCGCGGTTGTTTGTGGCTCGGCCATCGATCAGCTCATTCCTCCACCCTCCGCAACCTCTCCTTCGCCACCTTCACCGTCACCCGCCCCACCTCCCCCAACTCCACGTCGGTCCACGGTATCCGATACTCCCACTTCGGAAACGGCAACAACCTGAAATAGGGCATGTGTTCGAGAAACCCGCCAATCCGCTCGAGCAACGCCACCGGCCCCACGTGAAACTCCGTCACCACCGGCTCGCCGTCGATCACCTCGACGATCATCTCCTCGAGGCGGCCGAGGACCTCGCCATTCACGTCGCGCACCTTCGTGCCGAGCAATCGCTCCGCATGCGCTTCATGCAGCTCCATTACGGCCCCCGCGCTCGCGTGTCTCGTCTTCCTTCCCGCGACTGAACGGAATGTGCTCGACGATCTTTACCCGCAGCCAATCTTCCAACGCGCTGATCGGGGTCACATCCGCGTCGAAGTCGAGCTCGAGCGTCGGCCCCTCACGCGTCACGCGACTCCACGGCACACGAAACGGCACGCCACGTCCTTCACCGAACTTTCGATCGTGGCGCGCATACCAATGCGCGAGACGCAGGCTGAATCGCCCCAGGAGCGTGATCGGGCTGACCTCCAAATAGGCGACGCGCGGCGGCTTTCCATCGCGCAGCTCCAGTACGATGCCGTCGACGCGACCGGCATTCTCGCCATGCACATCCACGAGTTGTTCGTCCAACACGTCGGCGATCAATCGAATGGGCATCGGTCATCCGCCTCCGATGATCTCGAGCGGGATCGAGACGATCGCCAGCACCGCGGCCATCAAGCTCACCACGAGCACGACGCCGTTGCCGATCGGGCCGTTGGTGTGCTTTCCAAGATATGTCTTGTCGTTCATTAATATCAAAAATGGAAAGACGCCAACGGGAAGCGACGCGGCAGTCAACGCCATCGCGATGTTCGTCAGCTTGAGCGGATCCAGACCGAGCAGCGGAAACAACACGGCGATGGCCACGATCGCGGTGTACGTCAGGCTGAACCGCGCATCGCGCCGCGGGCTCAGGTCCTCGCCCCATCGCCACCCGAACCCCTGCGCAACGAGATACGCCAGCGACAGCGAGATCTCGAGCGTCGCGCCGATGCACGCAATGCCCAGCGACGCCACGAACAACCAGAAGCCGGGGCGGCCCAGTACCGGCGTCAACAGACCGGTCAATTGCTCGTATTGCTGGACGTCGATGTGCCGCGGATGGAAGATCAACGCCGCGAGCACGAGCACCGCCACCGACAGGAACCCGCCAAACCCCATGCCGATCGCCGCGATCGCGCGGTTCACCGGGACATAACTCTCGTCCCACTTGTCCTCGATCGCGCCCGACGAATAGAAGTAGTAGAGATAGGGCGAGATCGACGCGCCGAGCACGCTCACCGCCCCGAACCAATACTTCGATGCATCGTGCGTGGGCAGCGTCGGCAACAGTCCCTTGCCGAGCGCCGCATAACTCGGATGCAGCTTGTACGCGGCGACGGCGAACGCCAGCGTCACGAGCCCGAGCAGCGATACGCCGTTCTCGATGAAGCTGAACGTCATGCGCCACAGGATGAACCACGCGAGCAGTCCTACGGGCACGGCCCACACCGGCAGCGGAATTCCGGTTGCGAGCTTGAGCGCGGCGGCGACGCCGCCGACTTCCGCGCCCAACGTCAGCATCGACACGAGCAGCATCACGAGCAGCGGCACGGCGAAGAATCGCACGCCGAAGCGCTCGCGCATCGCATCGGGAATCGTGTGCTTGCTCACCGCCGAGAAGCGGCCCGACATCTCCACGAGAAACGCGATGCAGATCGTGCCGACGAGAATCGACCACGCGAGCTGAAACCCGAAACCCGCGCCGGCCTGCGCGGCGGTGGCGATCGATCCGATCTCGAGAAAGCCGCCGACGCTCGTCACGATGCCGAGCGCGATCTGGAAGATCTTGTTCACGCGGGAAAGGGGTCCTTCGCTTCGCTCAGGATGACAGCGAGGGGGCTCAGGATGACAGCGAGGGGCTCACCCGTTCGGCCTCACTGACCGCCCACTCCGAGTCGCGCAGCCACGCGCGCATCACCGCGAGCGCCGCGACGAGATACGCCGCGCTCGCCGGCACCCACATGATCAACCCGGCGAGCTGCTGATCGGCCATCGGCGTCAAACCCCACGACGCCGCACCGCTCACGTACTCGGGATACCACGGTGAATGCGCGAACGTCATCAGCGCGCCGAGCACCGCGGTATGCACTGCGGTCGTGAACAGATAAACGATCGCCATCCCACGCTCGGCACGTCGCAACCCGTGCATGATGCTCCACCAGAAGAGCAGGGCGCTTCCGAGAAACGATGCATGTTGAAGCGCGTGCGCGGCCTCGCTGTGAAGCGTCGATTGAAACAACAACGGAATGTGCCACGCCCAAATGGCAATCGCGTGAATGAGCCACGCATCGAACGGCCGCGTCGCCCAGTGCCACGACTTGCGCACGGCGCTCGCGCGAATCACGCTCGCCACGCGCAAGCGCGACGGCCGATCGAACGCCCACAACAATACCGGGCCCGGCCGGCCAAGCACAAGCAACGGCGCGGCAAGCGCCATCAACAGCTCGTGCTGCAGCATGTGCGCGGAGAAGAGCTCCTCGGACATGCCGTGCAGCGGCGACACGAGCGCGACGATCAGCACCACATATCCAGCGACGAACGATGCGACGCCGCGGCCCGGAACGGCGCGAGGCGCAGCGAGACGCACGCGCGCCAATCCGCGCCAATACAATGCGCCGAGTACGAACACCGGAATGACGATGCCGGGCTCGAGTCCCCACTCTGGGAAGGTCGTCATCCCGAGGAGCGGAGCGACGAGGGATCTAGCGGGCCGATAGAGGGCACTCTATCGGGATGAAAGATCCCTCGCCTGCGGCTCGGGATGACAATCAGGAGGCGGCTCGGGATGACAGTCAGGAGGCGGCTCGGGATAACAATCAGGAGGCGGCTCGGGATGACGGGCAGCGTCATCCCGCTACGCCCGCATGCATGGATCGAACACGAAGATCGCGGCCCACTGCGCGAGAATCACGAGGGCAGAGAAGACACTCACCACCACTCCGACCAATCCCATCCAGCGCGTGCGCGTCGCGACGTCGGCGGCTTCTTCCTCGACACCACCACCGGCCGCTTTCCAATCCTTATATGCGGTCATCGCAACGCCGATGGTGACGATGAGACATAACGCGGGCACGACGTGCATCGCCGCGGGCTGATTCCGTCCGCACGCCCACATGTTCGTGCTGTAGATCAGCTCCTGATTGATCAACGCGACCGTTGGGCTAAGCACCCAGCCGAGCGCGAGGCTCAACAAGCCTGGCCACCGCGTGAACGCCCGCACGCCGTGATCCGACGGATTCTCCGTCAATACGTCTACGACGTCAGAAGATTCGCGGTCCGACATACACGATGAGATAAACGGGAATCCAGATCCCAACGGTGAAATACCAATAGAAGCTGTTGTCCGTCGCGTCGCTGAAGCTCTTCACGGGCATCGGGCGCACGAAGTAGAACAACGTGAGGCCGAGCGTATCGGCAACGTCGAGCGCCAGCAGCGAGGTGTGAAAGCCAACGATTGTCCACGCCGCCGAACCGTACGCGTTCGTGTCCCAGCGCGTGTTGAGCGCCCACAGCTCCCACCACCGCACGACGACGATCGCGAACACGATCACCGAAAAGAGGAGCAGCCACTTCTTGAGCGCCGGCTTGTCGAGTCGCTTGGCCGCGCGCTGCGACGCGATCGCCGGGATCAAGCTCAGCAGCATCAGCGCGAGATTGATCGTCGGAATGAGCAAACTTGGATAGGGCGTGCGAAGCGGCGGCCACGCCTCGTAGTTCTGCCGCAGGTACAAATAGGACACGACCAGTAGCGCCAGCGTCCACCCTTCCACGACCATGAAGCCCAGGGTCGACCACCACATCAAGCTGCGGCTGCCGAACACCACGGTCGGCAGCTGCGAGACGTCACCCGCCGGACGGAGTGGTTTCGCCGACGTCGCCATCGTCGTCATAGTTGTCATGCGCGCTCCGCGAGCGCGTCAGGCGCCAGCACGCGGTCCGGACCTTTATGCTCACCGATCGAGTTCCACGCCCACATGAACAAGCCGATCAACGCCAGTCCCAGTCCGCCGAGCACGTAATACGGCGAGAAGATCGATCCGATGAACACCACGCCCATGGTCCCGGCGAGATACATCGGCCAGATCGATCCCTCGGGATGCTCGTGGCGATGATCGGGCCGCGCATCGAACGTCGTCGTCGTCAGTACCTCACGCCGATCCGACCGCAATCCGGTCATCACCGGCAGCTCGACGCTCGTATCCCAGAGCGGATGGCGGCTCGTCGTGACGGGTATATAAGTAAAGTTATATGGCGGCGGCGGCGACGACGTCGCCCACTCGAGACCGGACGAATTCCACGGATTCGGGCCCGCAAGCTCGCCGGCGACCCAACTCTTGATGACGTTCACGAGGAACACCACGACCGATATCGCGATGACATACCCGCCGATCGTCGCCACGAGATTGAGCGGACCCCACCCCGTGTTCGCCATATAGGTGTACACGCGACGCGGCATGCCCTCCAATCCCAAAATGTGCATCGGGAAGAAGGTCACGTTCACGCCGATGAGAAACAGCCAGAAGTGCCATTTGCCCAGCGTCTCGCTGAGCTTGCGCCCGACGATCTTCGGGAACCAGAAGTAGAACGCACCGAAGAGCGGCATGATGCCGCCGCCGAGCAGCACGTAATGCAAGTGGGCGACGACGAAGAACGTGTCGTGCGCCTGCTTGTCGAATCCCACCGATGCGAGCATCACACCGGTGATGCCGCCGTTGATGAACGTGAAGAAGAATCCCATCACGAACAGCAGCGGCACGCGGAACGTGGGGCGGCCCATCCACAGCGTGGCGATCCAGCAGAAGATCTGCACGCCCGTGGGAATGGCGATCAACATGCTGGCCGCCGTGAACAAACTCTGTCCGAGCTCGGGGATCGGCGTCGCGAACATGTGGTGGACCCACAACCCGAACGCGAAGAACGCGGTGGTGACGTTCGCCATCACGAGCGCCGTGTATCCGAACACCTTTCGCCGCGCGAAGGTCTCGATGATCGGCGTGATGAAGCCCAGGCCCGGCAGGAAGATGATGTAGACCTCAGGGTGGCCGAAGAACCAGAAAATGTGCTGCCACAGCAGCACGTCGCCCCCCTCCGCATAGTTGAACCAATGCGTGTTGATCGCGCGATCCTCGGCCAGCATCAACGTGCTGCCCGTCGCGACGGCCGGCATGGCGAAGATGATCATGAACGCGACGACGAGCTGCGCCCACACGAACAAGGGAATGCGATTGAGCGACATGCCGGGCGATCGCAGCTTGAACACGGTGACGATGATGTTCACGGCCGCGACGAGTGCCGCAATCTCGGTGAACGTCACCACCTGCGCCCACACGTCCATGCGATGCCCGGGCGAGTACACCGTCGAGAGCGGCGGATACGCGAACCACCCCGCATCCGGTCCGGTGTTCGCGAACAGCGACACGTACAGGAACACGACGCCGACCACGTACGTCCAGTAGCCGAACGCGTTGATGCGCGGGAACGCGATGCTCCGCGCGCCAACCATCAGTGGCACGAGATAAAGGCCCATCGCCGTCATGATCGGCACGGCGAAGAGGAACATCATCGTCGTGCCGTGCGTCGTGAAGAGCTGATTGTACTTGTCGGCGCTGAGCAGCGTGTTTTCCGGCCGCGCGAGTTGCGTGCGCATCAGCGCCGCCTCGATGCCGCCGGCCAGGAACATCAGGAACGCGGTGATGATGTAGCGCTTGCCGATCGTCTTGTGATCGACCGCCGTGAGCCAGCCCCAGACGCCCGGCTTGTCGCGCCAGGTTTGGTCGAGCGCGGCGGCCTCGCGGGCGATGGCCTCCTCGGACAACAGCAGCTCGACGGGAAGTCCAGCGTCGGCGCTCATTTCAATGTTTCCAGGTATGAGATCAACGCCGTCAACTGCGGTTCAGTGAACTGGTACGCCGGCATGCGCGCGCCCGGCTTCACGTTCTGCGGGTTCGACACCCACTTCACGAGATTCTCACGCGTGTTGGCGAGGGTTCCCGCGGCGATCGTGTTGCGGCTCTTGAGGTGCGTGAGCCCGGGACCAACGGTCGATCGCGCCTCGGTGCCGGCGATGCTGTGGCAGACGGCGCATCCGCTCGACATGAAAATCCGCTGGCCATAGAGCAACGTCGAGTCGGTCGGTTGGTCCTGCGGCCTCGATGCCGCGGCCATCCACGCCGCGAACTTCACCGGCGGCTCGGCGATGATGTAGAACGCCATCTTCGCGTGCTGCAAACCGCAGAACTCCGCGCACTGTCCGCGGTAGACGCCGGCGGTGTCGGCCTTGAACCACAGGGTGCTCGTGTAACCGGGAATGAGATCGCGCTTGCCGTTCAGGTTCGGCGCCCAGAAGCTGTGAATCACATCGGCCGCGCGCAGCTTGAACTGAATCATCTGGCCGGTCGGGACGTGAATCTCGTTCGCCGTCGAGATCATCTTGCTCGGATCGGGATCCTCGTACTGCGCCTCCCACCACCACTGATGTCCGACGACGTCGATCGTCAACCCGCGCTGCGGATGCACCGCGAGCGCGTGACCGACCGAGAAGTCGAATATCAGGAAGGCAAGGAGAATCAGCACGGTGGCGAAGCCCGCGCCCGCGACGACACGCTCGACGCGATGATGCGTCTCCGGCGACACGTGCTCGAGACCGTCCGACGCGCGGTTCCCGCGCGGGTGCATGGCGGCGTAGATCGCGAAGAGCACGACACCGAGCCAGACGGTGCCGCCGACGCCGAGCATCCACCACCAGAGGTGGGCGACGGCGCGCGCTTGCGGCGATTGCGGATCGAAGAGCGAGTGCATGAGCGATCGCGTCTACTTCATCGAGGAAAGCGGAAGTCCCGAATTCTTCGCCTTGGACTGCGGCGTTTGCGGCGTCTGCGAGGGCGACGGCTTTACCATCATGTGATCCTCGCGATTCGGCCGCGCCCCCTTCGGCGTGAGCCCGCTCAACGAGCGCACGTAGGACACGAGCTGCCAGATCTGCTGGTTGTTCAAGCGATGCTTCCACGACGGCATGCCGTTCGGCCGGCCTTCAGCGATCGTCGCGAAGATCTGCTGCGGGAGGCTGCCGTAACTCCACTCGTCGTCCATGAGGGCCGGTCCCATGCCGCCGCCGCCATTCGAGTGACACCCGCTGCAATTCATCTGCTCGAACAACACCTGGCCTTCGCTCGCGCTGTACGCGTTGTCATCGTACGGCCCTTCCGACGTGTCATTGATGAACGTCGGGCCAGGCTGCAGCGGAACCTGCGCAACGAACTGTGTCGGCGGCTTGGGCGGCGGCTCGTTGAGATGCCGCTCCTCGCGCTCGCATGCGGCGGCGAGGAGGGCGAGCGTGCACGCTCCCGCCAGGGTCCATCCTCTAATTGCCATACGTCCTCCGGCCACGATCGGCGCGCGGCACTCCATACGCGCCGAGGATGCTGTCGATCGTCGCGTGCCTGCGCTCGATGATGTCGTCGAGCGTATGACGAAACGTTGAATCCGCGCGCCGCGTGCCCATGGCGATGTCGAACACGAAGGGCAGATACGGCAGATCCACCTGTGGGCTCACCGGCACGACGTCGAGCGCGACGGGCGACTGCTTCGCGAAGTAGCCGGCGAGCGGCCCCCAGACGACCGCAACGTCGACCTTGCGGCCGATCACGGCGTCCATGATGCGCGCCGCGGGATTCGCCTGCCGGTAATCGCCGTAGACCGGAAAGCCGACGACGTTGCGCACGATGCCGCGATTGGAGAGCGCGTGGGCCGGCGGCGTGTTCGAGAAATCGTCGCCGATGAGCTGCACGCCGATCTTCAAGCGCCGAAGCTTAGTATCGTCAAATGACTTGACGTCAAGATGCCGATCGTGCCGCGACACGAACACGTACGTCGACTTGTAGTACGGGCGCGTCGTGGCCAGCATCTCCATGCCGGAGACGGTGCCGACGACGAGGTCGCATTCGCCGGCGTTGAGCGTGTTGCGAACGAACCCGCGACGCTGCGCCCACCACGTATACGCGACCGGCCGATGCAACTCGGCACCAATCACATCGGCGATTTTGTTTTCGAAGCCGGCGCGACTGGCGTTCGAAAAGGGGAGGTTGTTGGGGTCCGCGCAGATGCGTATTGCGCTGGGCGCTGCGGGCTGGGCGCTGGGCGTGACTGCGGCGAATGCGCGGCCGTCGTGGGTCGCTGCCGCGACGCCGAGCAGGACGACGAGCGGCACGACGAGAGAGAGATTCTCTTCGCGCCGCGTCACCCGCCCAGCTCCCAGCGCCCAACGCCCAGCGCGCCTCATAGGGCAAACACGTACAACATGCCGCCCTTGGTCGTCTTCGACGGCAAGTCCTTCATCGCGTTGACGAAGCCGAGCGCCGCGGAGGAGTCGCGCGCGTCGAGGCCGCCGGCGACGATGGCACCCGACCAGCCGCCGATGCCGGACAGCACGGCGACGTACTGATGTCCGTCAGGTCCCTTGTACGTGATTGGCTGGCCGATGATGCCGGAGCCGGTCTTGAACTGCCACAGGATGTTGCCGGTGCGCGCATCGACGGCCTTGAACCATCCGTCCATCGTGCCGTAAAAGGCGACGTCGCCGGCCGTCACCACCGTGCCGCTCCACACCGGCAGATCTTCCTTGATCGACCAGACTTCCTTGCCGGTGACGGGATTCCACGCCTGGAACACGCCGCGATTGCCGCCCGGACCGGGATACATCTTCACGTTCATGCCGACGTACGGCGTGCCCGCGATGTAGTTCGCGCTCAGGCCTTCCTCGTCCATACACAAATTCTGATGAGGAATGAATAACAAGCCGAGTTTGGGCGAATAGGCCGAGGGTTGCCAGTCCTTCATGCCCGGCGCCGCCGGACAGATTTCGCGCACGACCTTGCCGAGCGTCGTCGCCTTCTCGGGATTGTATTGCAGCGCGCCGGTCTTGAGATCGACGCCCGTGGTCGAGTTGATGAACCCGTACGGATTCGCCGAGATCACTTCGCCGGTCTTGCGATCGACGACGTATACGTAGCCGTTGCGGTCGGGGCGAATGAGTACCGCGCGCTTCGCGCCGTTGATCGTGAGGTCCGCGAGAATCTGCTCGTTGATGCCGTCGTAGTCGTGCAGATCGTGCTGCGTGAGCTGGTACGCCCACACGGCTTGGCCGTCGTCGATCTTGCGCGCGAAGAGCGTCGACGTCCACTTGTTGTCGCCCGGCCGCTGATCCGGATTCCACGGGCCCGGATTCGCCGAGCCGTAGAAGATCATGCCGCTCGTCGAATCGTAGGAGATCCAGCCCCACATCGTGCCGCCGCCGATCTTCCACCCGTCGGGCGGCCACGAGCTCACGCCGAGGTCCTTGCCTTTATCCTTGGCGTAGAATGGCTTGAAGTCGGGGCCGATCAGCACATCCTTGTCGGGCCCCGTGTGATACGCCGTCCACACGACGGTGCCGGTCGTGGCATCGAGCGCCTTGAGCCAACCGCGCACGCCCATCTCGCCGCCCGAATCGCCGACGAGCACTTTGCCCTTTGCGACGAGCGGCGCCATGGTGATCGTCTCGCCCATGTTGATGTCGCCGACTTTCGTGTTCCAGACTTCCTTGCCGGTCGCGGCGTCGAGCGCGATGGTGTGATCGTCGAGGGTGTTGAAGAACAACTTGCCGTTGTCGTACACGAGGCCGCGATTGACGACGTCGCAGCACGCGACGCCCTGCGACGCGAGCTCCGGCTTGGGATTGTACATCCACTTCGTCGGAAGGCCTGGCTTCGTGAGATCGAGCGCGTAGACGTAGTTCGGGTACGGCGTGATGATGTACATCGTGTTGCCGACGACGATCGGCGCCGCTTCGTGGCCGCGCAGCGTTCCCGTCGAGAACGTGGCGATGACGCGGAGATTCTTCACGTTCGTCGTGTTGATCTCGGTCAGGCCGCTGAACCGCGTCGATGCGAGATCTTTCGCCGGACGAACCCACTGTCCGTCGTCGGCGGCGAGATCGACTTCACCATTCGCCGGTGCGGCGCCGCGCTCGACGTTGGTGCTGCCGGTAGAGCGCGATGCTTCCGTCTTGCATCCGCCGAGCAGCGATGCGAGCAGCGCGGCGAGCAGCGATGCGAGCACGAGCCACGATGCCGGACGACGTACGCTGTCGTACTGAGAAACGAAGACCATGTTGTGCGTTGCCGTCTCCAGGTTCGGCCCCGGGGCCAATGCACGAAGCGTTCCGATCAGGCCGTCTAATCATCGATTGTTGGCGCATCAAGAAATCGCGATGTTCGAGGCTGTATCCAGGCGTCCGCTGCCGCACAAAAATCGGCGCATCCCTTGCATCGGTTTTTTGCGATTCCAGATGACAAAATCGATCGATAGACGAGCGTTTCTCCAGCGCGCCGCCGCTCTCTCGGTGGCGCTGCCGAATCTCCGCATGCCCGCGCGGCGCGCCCCGCTGATACTGCGGGTCGCGCTGATCGATTCCGGCGACGGCGCGGCCGCACGCCGACTCGGCGCCGCCATGGGCGTGAACGAAGCCAAACGCTCGGCCGCGCTGTTCGGCGGGGATATCGTGCTGACCGTTGTCTCGGCCGCGGCGATCGCGCGCGAACCGCTGACCGTGAACGCGATACTCGGGGGCGGATCGCGCGACGAATGCCTCGGCTATGCCGGCGTCGCGGCGAAGCGAGGAGCGTTGTTCGTGAACGTCGGCTGCACCGACGACGCGTTGCGCGGGGCGGATTGCGCGCCGCTCATGTTTCACGCGGCGCCGAGCGACGCGATGCTGAGCGATGCGATGCGGCTGGCGCACGGCGGAGATGGCGCGCATGCAGCCGCGTGGGACCCGGCCCTCGAGAAGTTCGGCGCGGACACCCTCAACGATCGCTTTCGCGTCGAAACCAAAACGGGAATGACGCAGGAGGCGTGGCTCGCGTGGGTCGCCGTGAAGATTCTGTGGGAATCGGTGCTGCGCGCGCGAAGCGTGGCCGGCGACGCGCTGGCCGCACACCTCGTGAAGGAGACGACGCAGTTCGACGGGCACAAAGGCCGCCCGCTCAGCTTCCGCGCGTGGGATCATCAGCTGCGCCAGCCGTTGTACGTCGTGACGCCGGCGGCGAGCGGCAAGCCGGCGATCGTCGAAGAGCCGCCCGCCCGCGACGATGAGCCGTCTCGCGAGGCGCTCGACCGGCTCGGCACGACCGCGGCACAGACGGCCTGCCGGCTCAGGTCATGAGAAAACTCTTAAGTCTGCTCGCGATCGGGCTGGTTGTAACGTCGGGGCTGCAAGCGCAGGAATCCGGCTACGCCTTCGTGAGCAACGAGATCTCGCACTCGATCAGCGTGATCGACCTCGGTAAGAACACCGTGGTCGCGACGATTCCACTGCCTGGTCGCGCGCGGGGGATTCAAACGAGCCCGGATCAACGGCGCGTATACGTCGCGATGAGCGACGACAAGCCGCAGTTCGTCGGGCCGGCGGACGCGATCGCCGTCATTGACGTTGCGGCGCGGAAGCTGGTGACCACGTATCGCGCCGGATCAGATCCCGAGCAGTTCGCGGTGACACCGGACGGCGCGCGGCTGTATGCGTCGAACGAAGACGGCGGCACCGCGACGGCGATCGACCTGCACACTGGCAAGCAGCTGTCGACCTTTGTGGTCGGCATCGAGCCGGAAGGTGTCGCGGTGAGCCCGAATGGCCGTTGGGTGTACGTCACGAGCGAGACCAGCAACAGCGTGTCGGTGATCGATGTGGCGCGGCACAAGGTCGTCGCGAACCTGCTCGTCGATTTGCGCCCGCGCGCGGCGGTGTTTTCGCCCGACGGCAGCCGCGTGTACGTCACCGCGGAAGTCGGCGGGACGATGACGGTCATCGACGTGAAGACGCACGACATCGTGAATACAACGCCGATCGAACACGGCGAAGGGAAGCCGGTGGGCGTCGTGACGTCGCCCGACGGCAAGCGGATTTACGTGGCGAGCGGGCGTACGGGAACGCTGTCGGTGATCGATGCCGCGTCGCTCAAGACGGTGACGACTGTGCGTGTCGGCAAGCGTCCGTGGGGCGTCGCGATCACGCGCGACGGGAAGTACGTCTACACGGCGAACGGGCTGTCGAACGACGTGTCGGTGGTTGATACCGAGACGAACAAAGTCGTTGCGACAGTCAAAGTCGGAGCGAGGCCGTGGGGGGTGACGTTGGTGCGGTAGCGGCGTTACTGAGCGCAGCTTGTCATCCCGAGCGGGCCCCTTCGTGTCATCCCGAGCGGAGGCGTCCGCTCGGGATGACAGCGGCGCTGCGCGCCGCCGCTCGGGATGACAGGCGCGCTACGCCGGCCGACTCATCCTCTCATACCACTCCTTATACAGGCGCGGCGAAATCTCCGACGGCTTGATCTCACTCCGTCCGCCCCAGAACACGTTGGTGTAGGACACAGGCATACCGATCGCCGCGAGATGCTCGTCGATCGCCGCCTTGTGTGCCAGCACGAGCGCCTTGTCGGTGCCGTGCGCGACAGCCATGATGTTCACGTTCGCGAACTCCGGGCCGCCCTCGCGCCAGTACGCGTGCGTGAGAATGTGGTGACGCCCGATCTCGCGCCCCGCTTCGATCTCGCGTCCTTCCGGAACACGCCAGTGAAACAGCGCGTTGTATCGCGTGACGCGCGTGCCCGACGTCGACGGTTTGACGTGCTCGAGAAACGTCGAGAAGCGGCCGATCACGCCGCGCTCATTGAGCGATTGCGCGACCCGCGCGAATTCGTCGAGTGAAAGTCCCGCCTCGGCGGCGCGTCCGGCCCATGGATTCGGCCCGATCTCGTCGACCGCGAATTCGCGCTTGAGCGGCTCGAGCACGCGCCAATCCAGCTCGCTCAACTCGACGATGTTGGTGTTCATGACCGCTCCCAACTCGTCGGTCTTGCTGCCGGGCTCCATGCCGCGCCGCCGCACGTGACCGACGCCGAGCGCGAAGAGACGCTTCGCGGGCATCGCCTTGTACGACTCCGCGCCGATTTTCCGGCGCAGCAGCTCGCAGTGCGCGTCGATCGAAAATCCCTGCGGGACCTTGAGTGTCGTCCACAATCGATACGCCGACCCGGGCGTGTCGGAATCCGTGGAACGAATGACGATATGGCCGGAGAACGGATCGTCCTTCCACAAGAACTCGAACGCCGCCTCGAGCTTGTCGTTCGGGAGCTTCCACGCGACGAGCGCGCCCGGCGCGAGATTCGTCGCCATCAGCGTCTGGCGAATGCGGCGAATGGTTCCGGCGGCGAGCATGGCGCGCAAGCGCTCGTGCACAGTCTCGACGTCGAGCTCCGACAGCCGCGCGATCTCGGCGAACGGGTCGAGCAGGAATCCGGCGATGCGATCCTCGGACACGGCGAGAATGCGCGCGTTGACCGGGTCGGTGATTTCGGTGGGGATGGTTGTTTGAGGCACGATACTAAGTCTAATGCACGTCATTCCGGGCGTCCGGCTAGAGTGAAAAGCCCTCTATCGGGACGTTAGATCCCTCGCTGCGCCCGGGATGACAGAGGTGACGAGCCGTCATTCCGAACCGAAGGCGAGAAATCTGCTGTACAGGTGCGGTAGCCATGACCATCATCATCGAACATCCAACGCCGCTCGACGTTGCAATCCGCCGCGTCGCGCTGCGGCCCGGAATCCGCGCCCTGCGCGCGCCGCTATGGCCCCTCTTTCCCCTCGGCCTCCCCGGCGGATACATCACGATCGCCTATGCGACGTCGCACCAGCTCAAACGCCAACGCTTGAACGGCGGCGCCGAAATCGTGACGTCAGCGTGGCTCGGATGGATCGTCCATCGCGCGGTGAAGCTCGTCGTCGAGCGCGAGCGGCCGCACGAACGCGGACGGCGCCGCCGCTTCGACAGTTGGCCGAGCGGGCACACGACCGGCGCAACGGCGCTCGCGCTCACGATGGCGCGCGTACTCTATCGCGAACGAGTGATCACGAAACGCCAGGCGATCGCGATCGCGACGGGCGTGCCGCTCGTGATGGGCGCCTATCGCATCATCGCCGACGAGCACTGGACCACCGACGTCATGGGCGGGTGGGCAGTCGGCACTGCGATTGCGGCTATGGTAGCGGCGCCGTATATGAGAGCGCGAGGCCCCCGTGTCCGTCGGGTACGACGGCGGTCCGCAGCATGACGCGATCGATGAGGTTGTGCGGGTGACCGTGTGAGTATTGCACGACCTTGCGGCCCGTGAACGTGCCGATCGCGGCGCCGAGCACCACGTCGCTCGCCCAGTGCTTGTTGTGGTACATACGCGAGAGCGCGACCGCGCTTGCGCCGCCGTACATCAACGGTCCGACGATCCACACCGACCGCGGCCACCAGCGCGACATTTCATTGGTCACCGCGGCCGCGGCGGCGAACGCCGACGTCGAGTGGCCCGAGGGAAACGACTGGCGATCCGAAGCGCCGCCCTGCGCGAATCGGAAGTCGTGCGCGTTGGTGCCGTTCGAGACGAACGGGCGCGCGCGGCCCATGGAAATCTTGAGGACGTACGTAATCCCGTCAGCCATGAGCACCGATTCGGTGCCGTGCCATCCAAGATCTTGTATACGGCCCCAGTGACCCGCCCAGCCGACGAGATATAGGCCGCCGCCTATATAGTATGCTCCGGGGCTGGCGATCTCCTCGACACCCGTCGAAAGATTGTTGAGAAAGTTCGAGGAGTTCGGGCTCTGATGAATGTGCTGCGCGATGTGCTCGTCGAGCGGAAACATGAGCACCGTGCCGACCGCGAATCCCGCGCCGAGGAACGCGTCCTTTCTCGTGAAGAACGGCGCCTGGGTTTGCGCGTGCGTCGTGTCGCGCGGATCATTGGCCTTTTGCTGTGCGCCGAGCTGTGGTGCCGCGGCCAGAAGCGCCGATGCCGCCACGACTAGTGCGCGGCGCAGACGCGTGAGCTCATGAGCGTGAACGAACGGCATTTCGAAATTCCTTGCGGTTGAGGCAGGTGCGTGCATTGCAGGAATCGCGCACTCAGACCAGCCCGCCGACATATCGGCGCGTTTCTTCATCGAACCATGGTGGATTGCCGGACTCGGCATTTTCCCGAATGTGTACGGCGCTAGCTGTCGCGGGGATGACAGCATGCACGCGCGGGTCGGACAGAATCCATTTGAGCAGCGCCTGCGCCCAGGTGCGAACGCCGAACGGTTTCAGTCGCTCGAGGGCCGATGACGGCGGCGACCGCTGGACGAGCGACCCCTCGCCGAGCGGACGCATGACGAGCACGCCGAGCCCGAGGTCGGCCGCGGCGGGAAGAATTTCGCGCTCGACCGTGCGGTCGGCGGCGTTGTAGGGGATTTGAATTTGCTCAATACGTCCGCTGCGCATGAGCGCGAGGAGGTCGCCGAACGCCGAGTGTTGGTAGTGCGTCGCGCCGACGACGCGGACCTTTCCCTCGTCGCGAAGCCGGTCGAGCACGGGAAGGTGCGTCTTCGCGGCGACGAGATTATGAATTTGATAAATATCGATACGGCCGCCATACCACGCGAGCGCGCGCTCGATCTGTTGGCGGCCTTCTCGAGGGCTCGAAGTCCACACCTTGTCGGCGATGATCACCTGGTCGCGCCGGTCGCGAACCGTGTCGGCGAGCACGCGTTCGGCTTCGCCGTACATGGGTGACGTGTCGAACAGATTGGCGCCCGACGCGAGCGCCGCGTCCGTTACGTCGCGGCGCTCATGCTCCTCAGGACCGGTGACGTCGAACGTGCGCCACGTTCCCATGCCGACCACGGGGACGTCGAGGCCGGTGCGGCCGAGCGTGCGACGTTCCATCCCGCGATTACTCGGCGCCGAGCTGTCCGTCGCCGTTCTCGAGCGAACGCCAGAGATACCACGACGCGACGCTCGCATGCGGGCTCCACTTGGCGCCGATCTTCTTGACGTCCTTCGGGGTCGGCCGTTTGCGTTTCCGATACGCGCGTTTGATCGCGTTCTGAATGCCCAAATCGAGCTCGGGCAATACGTCGGGCCGGCCGAGCCGAAACATGAGGAACATCTGCGCGGTCCATCGTCCAATGCCTTTCACCTGCACGAGGTGGGCGATGAGGTCGTCGTCGCTCATCGAGTGCACTTCGTGCAGCGGCAGCTCGTCGGAGATCACCTTTGATGAGAGATCTCTCAAGTATCCGATCTTCTGCCGCGACAGGCCGACGGAGCGCATCGTCTCGTCGCTCGTCCGCATCACGAGCTCGGGGGTTGGCGTGTCGTTGGGATAGAGCGCGTTGAATCGCCGCAGGATGGTGCCGGCGGCCTTGCCCGAGAGCTGTTGATAGACGATCGAGCGAACGAGGGCCTCGAAGTGCGTGCCTTCGCTGCGCATCTGCAAACGACAGGGACCGACCGCCTCAATGACGCGCGCGAGGACGGGATCCACGCGCTTGAGATGGCGTATCGAGGATCGGAAGTCTGGCATGACGAGAATTTACTTCGGTCCGCTCGTCCGCGTGCTTGGCCAGGTAGCGGCCGACCTTCCGCATGTCGGCGATGAACATCCGTTCGGCGATGACCCGCTGATCCCTGGGCGCGCGGAGAACCGCGGAGGGATGAACCGTCGCGAAGACGGCCGGCGCCCAATCGGATTTCACCAGGACGCCGCGCTGCTTCATGACGCTGAACGTGCGGCCGAGCAGCGACTTCGCCGCCGTGGCGCCGAGCACGACGATCACTTGCGGGCGAATGAGGGCGATCTCGTGCGCGAGCCACGGATGACACGCCTTCACTTCGCCGGCGCTGGGCGTCTGGTGAATGCGACGCGCGGATCGCGCATCCTTCGCCCACTTGAAGTGCTTGACCGCGTTGGTCACATAGACGTCCTCGCGCGCGATGCCGGCGGCGTCGAACGCGCGATCCAGCAGCTTGCCCGACGGTCCGACGAAGGGACGTCCAGCCTTGTCCTCTTGATCGCCGGGCTGCTCCCCGACGACCACGACCGTTGCCGTGCTCGGTCCTTCGCCGAACACGGTTTGGGTGCCGAGCTTGAACAGGTGGCACCCGCGGCATCCTTTCGACGCGGCGCGAAGCTTCGAGAGCGTCGCGCGCGGCGGAATGAAATCAGCCGCGGAGCCGGTTGCTTTCGCTGTTTTTTTCGGCTTCGTCATGCTGCTGGCGATCCTCGGACAAGCGATGATGACCGGCGATGGGCCGATCGGTGTTGTTCGTGTTGTTCTCGTCCTGCGGCGAGCCTTCGGACTCTTCGCTGCCGCCGTGCTTGCCGTGCAGGCTCTCGATGAATTCCGAGTGCGTCTTGTCGCCGTGCCGGCCCTCGACCTGCGATCGATCGTCGCTGCCGCCGGTCTTTTGATTCTTCGCCATCTGCTTCTGTGCTCCTCGCAAGGTTGCGGTTGGAACCGCGATTGAACCGCCCGGATACTTGCGGGGCAAAGGCAGGGCCAGACCTCCTCCAACCTTCGGCCTCGATGCGCCTGGTGAACCGATGACACCGCGCACGCTTGCGCTCGCTCTCGTGATCGGCGCGTTATGCCGGCCCGTGGTTGCCGTCGGACAGCAACCGCAGCACGACATGATGCGCATGGCCGACAGCGCCGCACGGCCGACGCTGCTCGAGGTTCCGATCACGCACGCCGGCTCGGGCACGGCGTGGCTGCCTGCCGCGTCGCCGCGGCGCATGGTTCACGTCGACGCGGGCGAGTGGACCGTGATGCTCCACGGCGAAGCGTTCGGCCTGAACAACCAGCAGCAGACGCTGCACGGCGGCGCGCAGTGGGCGATGCTCGACTGGGAGATGGCGAGCGCGTCGCGCTCCGCGGCGGGCGGGCTGCTGCGCTTCAACGCGATGACGAGTCTCGAGTCGTTCACGTTGCCGGACAGCGGCTATCACGAGCTGCTCCAGACCGGCGAGACGTTTCGCGGCCGTCGCCGGGCCGACGTCGAGCATGCGGACCAGCCGCTGATGGAGCTCTCCGGCGCCTATGATCATACTATAACTAGTAAACTGGCAACAACGGTCTATGCCGCCGCGGTTGGTGAACCGGCGCTCGGACCGGTGGCGTACATCCACCGGCCCTCGGCCGACGGCGATCCGTTCGCGCCCATCGGCCAGCATTGGCAGGACGCGGCGCACGCGAGCGTGGGCGTCGTCACGGCCGGAGCATTCACGCGTGCCGTGCAGGTCGAAGGCTCGGTGTTCAACGCGCGCGAGCCGAATGACGGACGCCTTGGCACCGATCTTCAGAACGCCCGGCTCGACTCATACGCCGGCCGGCTCACCGTGCTGCCGGCGGACCAGGTCGCGGTGTCGGCGTGGGCCGGCTATCTCGCCGACCACGATCCGCTCACGCCGGGCCTCGGCATGCAGCGGTACGGTGCATCGATCCTCGGCGAAATTCCGCTGGCGAACGGACAGTCGCTGTCGGCCGCGGCGATCTGGGGCATGAACGTGCACCACCACAGCGACCGGCTGCACGTGCACGATGCAACGGCGCCCCAGCGGCTGTCGCATCCTTCGTCGAGTGTGCTGTTCGAGGCGACCTGGCGGTGGAGCGAACGAACCTCGCTGTATGGCAGAGCCGAGCAGGTGCAGAAGATGGCGGATGATTTCGGGTTCCTGGGGGGCGATCTCGCGCAGCTCTTCACCGTGCGCGCGCTCAGTGTCGGCGTGACGCACGACGTGCTGACGGCGCGCGGCTTGAGCGTGGGAATCGGCGCGCGCGGGGCGCTCAATCTCATGCCCGCGACGTTGGAGCCGACGTATCAGACGCGTCACGCCGCGGGGTTCGTCATGTACTTGACGCTCCAGCCCGCCGGAAGCCGCCGAGGGCAACGATCGGGAACGTCCACGAACGAGATGGATTCATTTCGGTAGGGAAGCACTCCGGCTTCCCAGGGTACCAGTACTGCCGTAGGTAGGACGCAACCGCCGCATCCGGTTCCCCGGGTGCGGCGGTTGTGTTTTATGTTTGTGCGACATGACGCGCCTGCTCAACTATTTCCTTCGCGGCCTCGTCGTCGTCGTTCCGCTCGCCCTGACGATCTACGTGTGCGTCGTCATCTTCGAGACGATCGACAGTTGGCTGGGCCTGCCGATTCGCGGCGTGGGATTCGTGCTCACGCTGGTGCTGATCACGCTCGTCGGCTTTCTCGCATCGAGTTTCGTGACGCGCAGCCTGATTGGCGCGATCGACCGCGTGCTCGAGCGGCTGCCGTTCGTGCGGCTGCTCTACTCGTCGGCGAAGGACATGCTGAATGCGTTCGTCGGCGAGAAGAAGCGCTTCGACAAGCCGGTGCTCGTTTCGCTGTCGGCCGATCGCACGGTGAAAGTGATCGCGTTTCTCACGTCGGATTCGTTGGCGGCGCTCGGCGCGGCCGATCACGTCACCGTGTACATGCCGCAGTCGTACGGATTCGCCGGCCACATTCTCGTCGTGCCGGCGGATCGTGTCGAACGAATCGATGCCGATGCGACGGCCGTGATGGCGTTCATCATCTCCGGTGGCGTGACGCAAGTGGAGTCACGCGGCCACGGCTGACGCGGCACGGCGGTTCGCGTGTCGCGGTACGCTTTTTTCGTGGCGGCCCCCCATGGCTCAGGAAGAACAGGCGCAAGGCGAGGCCGCCGAATCCGGCTCTGGTCCCGAAAAGGGAACGCGGTTCTCCGCGTCGGAAATTCATGAGAATATTCTCGAGGATGCCGGAGAGGAGCTGGACCGGCCGTTCCTCGAGCTCGCGTACTCCGGATTCGCGGCTGGTCTGAGCATCGGCTTCAGCTTTCTGGCCGTCGTGCTCTTGTCGGCGCACATGGCGCCCGAGCATCACGACATCGCGGCGGCGCTCGTCTATCCGCTCGGCTTCATCTACGTGGTGCTGGCTCGGCATCAGCTCTTCACGGAGAACACGCTCGAGCCGGTGATTCCACTGCTCGAGAAGCGCAACCTCGAGACGCTGCGCAAAGTGATTCGGCTGTGGAGCATCGTGCTGCCGGCGAATTTGATTGGCGCGGCGATCTTCTCCTTCGTCGTCGCGCGCACGCAGCTGTTCGAACCGGCGATGAGCAAGAATCTCATCGACACCGCGGTGCACGCGACGAGCGGCGGATTCGTCGTGGTGTTCTACAAAGCCATCTGGGCGGGTTGGCTCGTTGCGTTGATGGCGTGGATGCTTGCGTCGACGCGCGAGACGTTCGCGCAGATCGCTCTCATCTGGTTGACGACGGCGCCGATCGCGGGACTCGGGTTCAAGCACTCGATTGCCGGCGCGATCGAGGCGTTCTATCGCGCCTGGGTCGGCGAGGCGGGATTCTGGACGATGCTCGGCTCGTTCGAGATTCCGGCGCTGCTCGGCAATATCATCGGTGGGGTGGTGCTGGTGGCGTTGGTCAATCATGGGCAGGCGGGATCAAAGAAATAGTGTCATCCCGAGCGACCCTGACCCTGAGCGTAGCGAAGGGGAAGGGGAGTCGAGGGACCCCCTTCTCAGCGGAGCGCTGCGTATGGCTCCTCCGTCGGGACGGGGGTCCTTCGACTCGCTCCGCTCGCTCAGGATGACAACGACTCGCTCCGCTCGCTCAGGATGACAACGGCTCGCTTCACCCGATGACTGAACTCTTCGAAATCCGCCCCTCTCCCATCCAGGGTCTTGGCGCGTTCGCCACACGCCACATCCCGGCCGGCACGCGCCTGATCGAGTACGCGGGACAGCGCCTCACGCCCGCCGAGGCGGATGCGCGATATCCCGACGACGATGCGCGGCATCACACGTTCCTGTTCGCGATCGACGACGATGTCGTCATCGACGCCGCGGTCGACGGGAACGACGCGCGATTCATCAATCACTCGTGCGATCCGAACTGTGACGCCGTCGTCGACGACGGGCGCATCTGGATCGAGACGATCCGCGACGTCGAGCCCGGCGCAGAGCTGGCGTACGACTACGCCTACATCCTCGAGGAACGCCACAGCCCAGCGGCGAAACGGAAATATCCGTGTCACTGCGGGGCCGGTACGTGCCGTAAGACTATTCTAGCTAAAAAACGCTAATTCGCGTTCAGTGTTGTCCGCGGTAGACGATGCCGAGTGGATCGACCTTGCGCTGGAGCCGTGCGTCGACGGCGCAGCCGAACACCGGCAGGGGATCGGGGTTGGCGCCGGCGAGGACCTGTCCGCGAATCTGTTCGTCGAGCGACGTGACCGCGGCCGGACGGTCGAAGTACCCGCCGATGTACCGCAGCTCGCCCTTCACGTCGAACACGAGCATGACGGGCGCGACCTCGAGGCCGAACTTGGACCCGAGCTCCTCGCGCGTGATGGTGCGAAACTCATAGCCGGCATGTTCCGCCGCCGCGCGCTTGGTGCTGTCCTCACCCACGAAGAGAATCATCTCGTGCACGCCCGGGAACGGTTTGCGCTCGACCAGATGCTTGAACAGGCGCGCGGTACACGAACATCTCGCGTAGATGACGTGCACGATGAAATCCGAGGATGCGTCCTCGCGAAGCGCGAGCGCCGCTCGAGCGATGCGCGCCTCGTCATCCGGCCGCGGCATGGCGGCCAGGTGCGACACGCCAAGCGATCCGAGCGCGAGGCTCACGCCGACGATCCAGACGACGAGAAACAGCTTGGCGACGGGAAAGCGCCCTTTCTTCTTGCTACCGGTCATGCGATGCCCCGTCAGACGATGCGCGGAGCGTGTTGAGTCCCTCGATGACGCGCGCCGCGTTCGACGGGCGAAGCAGCACGCCGGCCAGCTTGCCGTCGGGATCGATCACGAACAGCGACGTCGAATGGTCGATTCCTGACTTGGAGCTGTCCGAGGCCGCGCCGACCGCACGCGCGAACTGCGCAACCGAGTCGCGGGCGCCCGTCAGTCCGACGAGGGCGCGATCGAAGTGTGCGAGATAACTCTTCACGCGCGGCGGCGTGTCGCCTTCCGGCTGCACCGAGACGAACAGCAGCTGCGTCCGTCCATCGGCGACGCCGCTCGCCGGCTGTTTCGCGACGTCGCTGAGCACCATCAACGTCATTGGACAGACGTCGGGGCAGGCGGTGTAGCCGAAGAACACCAGGCTCCAGTGCCCGCGCAGCTGCGCCGGACTGAAGGTCGTACCGTCGCCGGTCGTCAACGACGGCAGCCGAAGCGCCACGCGGGGCGTCGACGGCAACACCGTTTGTTGGAGCGCGGCGAGACGGCTGGTCCCGCTCGTCCCACTCGTTCCGTGAGCGCCGAGGCGCGGCAAGGCGCGCGCGGTGAACGCGGTGAACGCCGAGGCAACGGCGACGACGGAGAGAGCAACAGCGATGATGGTGCCGCGAGAGAGCGTCATGGGGTGACCGAGAGGAATTAGAGAACTAGAACAGGGCGATCTCGCCCTCGCGCAGGATGTCGTCCGCGTCCGAAGGCAGCATGTCGGCGAGCGTGATGTCCGGAGCGAGCTGGCTCGCCAGCGTCACGATGATGCGCCGCCCGCGCGCGACGTACGCCGCCCGCATCACGTCCATGTCAGCTTGCGGGATCGCGCTGATGTCGACGCCCGCGAGCAGCGACGGAAGTCCGAGCATGAGGTCGAACCCGCGTGCCAGCAGCTTGTTCTTGAGCCGTCCGCCAAGCTGATTATTGAGCTCGCGCGACCAGTCTTCGAGATCGCTCGCCAGCGGCGGCGCCTGATCCGCGTGCGAGCGCGCCGGATGGAGACGCGCCAACAGCTCGGCGTCGAGATCGATCGTGCACGCCAGGCGAAGACCAGGCGCGGTGAGGCTCAGCACGGATATGTAGCTCGCGCGATGAATGCCGCTCCGAACCGCGCCGTCGTCATCCGCCTGAGCGGAAAAACCATAGGCAGCAAACAGCTCGGTGACCGATTCGAGATACAGACGGCGCACGAGCGCGGTGACGGTGGGATTTCCGTGCATGCGTGGCTCCGTTAGAACAGGACGAGCCCGCGTGCCTCAGCGGGCATGTGGCTCGTTTCCGGCTCGGGCGCGGCGCCCACGACGCCGCCCTCGAGCACGTAGCCGACGCGCTGCTCCATCCGTTCGACGTTGCGCGCGATCGCGGTCAGCGTCTGCGACACCGGATCCTGGAACTGCAGGTGCGAGAGCGCGGCGTTCGACAGCGTCAGCACTTCATCCAGCCGGCCGCCGTCCGTTCCGGATTCCGATTGCGCGAGCGCCGTGCGGACTTGCTCGCTCAACTCGGCGGAGAACGAATGGGTCCGCGCGGTCATCGAGGTCGCGCGCTGCATTACCGGCGGCAGGCCGGAACGCACACCCTTGATCGACGACGTGACGGTGTCGGCCGCGTCGCGGATGTTGTCGCTCAGCTCGCGCATGTGTGTGGCGATCACGGCGAACTGGCGGCCATGCTCGCCGACACGCGCGGCTTCGATCGCGCAATTGATCGCGAGAATCTCCGACGACTCCGTCAACTTCTCGATGGCTTGCACCGCCTTCTGAATTCCGTCGGCGAGCTGCAGCACCTGCTTGACGGCGGATTCCTGCGCGTGAACATCCTCCTGCATGCCACCGACGAACCGTGACACCGTTTCCTCGGAGCGAGACGTCGACACGGCGACGCGGCGGTCCGAGTCCGCGATGAGCTCGCGCGCCTTGTCGACCAGCGACGAGAGCACGTCACCGCACGCGAGCACCTCGCGCTCCGTGAGGGAGCGCAGGTCCTCGATACAGTCCCGGACGTGATCTTTCGTGCGCACGATCTCCTGCATCGCGCGCGCGTGCACGCCGTCACCATCACACGACATCAGGATCTCGTGAGATGTTTTGCGGTCTGGACGAGCTGATTCGCGTCGAACGGCTTGACCATCCAGCCGACCGCGCCGGCGTCCTTGGCGCGCTTGACGAGCGACGGCTGCGCTTCGGTGGTCAGCATCAGAATCGGCAGCGCCTTGTTCTCCGGCTTGCGCTTGACCTGCTCGACCATCTCGAGGCCGTTCATGTTCGGCATGTTCACGTCGCACACCACCATGGCGATGCTGCGATCGGTGTCGATCGCCGCCAGCCCTTCGCGTCCGTCGGTGGCCTGAACGGTCGTGAACCCGGCCTGCTTGAGCGCCAGCGAGACTTGCTGGCGCACCGTGCCTGAGTCGTCCACGACGAGAATCGTCTTCGTCATTGCTTGCTACCTCGTGCTTCCTGGATGAGTGAACGGTGAGATCAGGCGCTGGCACGGCGCAGAATCGCCGAGTGACCTTCGTAGACAGTATCGTCGTTGGGGAAGACGAAGCTGATGCGCGTTCCCTCGCCCTTTCGCGACTCCACCTCGACCGAGCCGCCGAGCGACTCGCATGCGCTGCGCACCGCCGCCATGCCGACGCCGCGTCCCGAGAGCTCGGTGACGCCGGTCTTCGAGCTGACACCGGGCAGGAAGATGACGTCCGTCGATTGCGCCCGCGGGTCGCTCGCCAATCCGAGCTGCTGGGCCGTGGCGCGTAGCGCGTCCCAATCGACTCCGGGACCGTCGTCCTCGACCGTGACGATGAACCGATCGCCGGCCACGCGCGTCGACACGCCGATCGTCGACTGTGTCGGCTTGCCGCTCGCCTGGCGCGCGTCGAAATCCTCGATGCCGTGATCCACCGTGTTGCGGAGCACGTGAATGAACGCGGACCAGAAGGGAGCGAAGCGCGCCGCGTTGAAGCGCAGGTCGTTCGCGTCGATCGTCACGGACACGTTGCTCTTGCCCATGCGCTCGGCGAGTCCCTTGATCTGCTGCTCGATGCGCGAGAGGCGCTTGCCGGCCGGCTCCAGGCGCCAGGACTCGAGCATGCGGGCGATCAGGCGCGCGTCGACACCGTCGAGGACCGCCTGGAGAATCGCCTGGTACTCGGCGTCGTCGATCTCGATCGAGCCCGAGGCGTGTTCGCCGATCATCTCCTGCACTTCATCGCGCGTGCGCCGCCACGTCTCGTGCAGACCGGCCATGTCGCTCGCCGCGGGCTCGGTGGCCTCGTCGGCGATCCAGCTCTCGAGATTGTGGCAGATCTCGTTGAGGCGCAGCATGCCGAACATCGCCGCGTTGCCCTTGAGCGTGTGGATCAACCGCTTCATGTGATCGAGGTCGCCGTACCGGCGCTCGGCGAGGGCGTGTACGATTTCATCGGCCTCCGTCAGGAACTCGACGAAGCCCGCCTTGTCGCGCATGATGTGCTGGAACAGACGAAGGAGCTCCGACTGATGGCGCTCGGCAAACTCGGTGCGGAGACGATCGGTGATGTCCGTGACGACGACGAGAATCTGTTCGGCCTCGGCGGCGTCGGCGTTGGAGACGAGCTTGTAGTGCACGGCGAACGTCCGGTCACCGTCGACGAATTGCTTGGGCAATTGGCTGAGCGATACCTCGACGGGCAGCATGCCGTCGCGAACGCTCTCGAGGGACAGCTCGAGCCATTCGCCGAACGTCGCGTCGCGCGTGCCGATCCACGTCGAGAGCTTCTCGCCGGCGGCGGGGGCGCCGAACCATTCGTGCGCGGCCTGCGAGCATTCGCTCGACATGCGGCCGTAGAGATCGATGGTGATGAGACCTTCCTCGATCGTGTCGAGGAGCAGGCGCATGTCGCGCTGCTTTTCGTTCAGCGTCTTCGTCCGGGCGTCGACGATCTTCTCGAGCCCGATGACGTTGTCGAAGAACTCGCGCGAGATGAAGCAGGTGGCGACTGTCTCGAGCACGACGAACCCGGCGTGCACGAGCACGACCCACCAGCGTGCGTCGTAGTTGAAGACGCTGCCGGGAACCAGCATCCACACGACCAGGTGGTGAAGAGCAACGGTGATCGCGGCGGCGATGTTCACGGTGGGATTCGCGAACATGCAGAGCATCGCGAGCAGCGCGAAGAAATAGAAGTGCATCTCGATCTGCACCGGCCCCTGTCCGAAGTGGACGAGCAGGCCGCCCATCAGCATCGCGGTGACGCCATACACCACGGAGAGGGCGCGCGGATTCGAGAAAGCGCGATAGGCGATGGTGGGGCCGGCGATGACGGCGAGGGTCATCCCGAGCGCGAGGTACGGCCCGGTTCCGGCGACTGCCGCGACCACCATGAAGGCGGGCACGTGCAGATAGAAAAAGACCAGCGCGACTTTGTTCAGCCGCTTGAGGTACTGCTGCTCGAAGGGGGTGATCTCCTTCGGGAGCGCGAGGTACTTCGTCCAAGCCATAGTCGATTGTCCTGTGAAGTGGCTAGCGTCGTTGCTGGCCCCACGAACATTGATTGAGTAACGGCAGGGGTTCGCATTTTCTTTAGCCGGTCGCCGTAAACGCAAAACGACCACGGACTTATCCGTGGTCGTTTGCCTGCTTGTCATCCTCGCGAGTCAAGCCTCTCCGTCATTCTCGCGAGTCAAGCCTCTCCGTTATCCTCGCGAGCGCAGCGAGACGAGGATCTGCTTGTCCGCCTTTAAGGCTTCGCCGGAGGCGCCGCGCTCCTCGGCCAGACATTATTGGCTCGGTCGATATCCACCGACTTGCCATCGGGATCGATCTCCACCTTCGCGACCTTCTTGCCCCCGAACACATAGAAGCGATCATAGAAGCTGGTATTCGTGCTCCACACTTCCGCCGGATAGTCGAAGTTCTGCGTTGAGCCGTCGGCGAACGTGAACCGCACGTGAAGCGGCAGCACGCCGCGCGCGTAGTTCTCGTAGCGTACGCCGACCGAATCGCCGCGCTGCACCAGCGTGTCGATGCCGACGTCGAAGTGATAGTTCTCCAGGAACCATTCGCGGAAGAACCAGTCGAGCCGCTTGCCGCTCGCGTCTTCCATGGTGTGGAAGAAATCCGACGGACTCGGGTGCTTGAATGCCCAGCGCCGCGTGTACTCGCGGAATGCGTCATCGAATGCCTCGGGTCCGAGGATCTCGTCGCGAAGCTGGCCAAGGCCGACCGCGGTCTTCACGTATGCATTTTCGCCGAGCAGTTGCGGGTTGATGCGATCGGGCTGCACCTCGAGGGGCGCGTCGACGCCGAGCTGCATGGCCTGCTCGACCTCACGCCGATTCTCGGCGACCCGCTGGTCGTACGTGCCTTTCTCCGGATAGCGCCGCGCTTCGGAGAAATAGTTGATGAACGTGTTGAAGCCCTCATCCTGCCACATGTGCATGCGCTCGTTCGAGCCGACGATCATCGGGTACCACATGTGCCCGATCTCGTGCGTGATCACGTTGTAGAGCGAATACTTGTCGGGATTCTTGTCTTCCATCGCGACCATGGGATATTCCATGCCGCTGATCGGTCCCTCGAGCACCGTGATCTGCGGATACGGATACTGGAACCAGCGCTCCGAGTATTCCATGATCGACATGCGCGCCTGATCGGCCGCATCGTACCACGTCGAGATTGCGCTCGGCCGATAGTAGGACTGCGCGAGCTTGCCGTTCCAGCTCGACGCATCCCACATGTAGTCGGGCGACGCACCCCATACGGCGTCGCGCACGTTCTTCGCCGAGAAGCGCCAGGTCAGCATGCCATTCCTGGATTTGCGCGCCGAGCCGTTGCTCAGCTCTTCCTGCGTGACGATGTGCACCGGCTTGTCCGACTTCGCCGCTTGCGCGAGACGCGAGATCTCGGCGGACGTCAACACTTCGGTCGGATTCATGAGCGTGCCCGTGCCGCCGACGATGTATCCCGCGGGCACCGTGACCGACATGTTGTAGTCACCGTACTCGAGATAGAACTCGCCTTGGCCGAGGTATGGCTCGGTGTTCCAGCCGCGAAGATCGTCGTACACGCACACGCGCGGATACCACTGCGCGAGCTCGAACAGCGCGCCGTCGCGGCCCATGCGATCCGCGCCGTGCTCCGGAATGTTGAAGTGCCATGCGGCGTCGAACGTCGCCGTCTGTCCGGGCGCGAGCGGCGCCGCGAGATCGACGCGCATCACCGTGCCTTCGACGCGCATCTTGAGCGCGGTCTTCGCGGTGCCGCGCACTTCGTTGAAGCGGTCGATCATGTCGCCGCCCTCGAAGTTGCGCGCGCCGAAACGCGAGTCGGCGGGAAACACGAGCGAGTTGAGCGAGCCGTTCTTGAACGCGTTCTGCTCGACCTGGAACCACACGTAGCGCAGCGTGTCGGGTGAGTGGTTGGTGTAGCGCAGCGTCATCTCGCCTTTCAGGGCTTTCGCGGCGGTGTCGAGCGTGCCGTGCAGATCGTAGTCAGCGCGCTGCTCCCAGTAGTGCGGACCAGGCGCGCCGGAGCCGCTGCGATAGATGTTGCCGGGAGGCAAATTGAGCGGCGCGAAGAGCGACGTATCGGGCAAGCCGGTGGGGTCGAACGATCCGGCGGGGCGCGCCGGCTGTTGTCTGCCGCCGGCCTGCGCTCCCAACGGAAGCGCGAGCCCGGCCACGAGACACATGCCGAGCAGCGAGTTAATTCGGTTGGTCATAGTGCGTTGGGATTGAAGAAAAAGCGTGGGCCGCGGCGCTAGTGATGCGCGAACAGCCGCGACTTTCCGTCGCGCGTGAACGCGATCACGTCGTACTTGTCCTTGCGACCGCCCTGCTCCATACCCGGTGATCCAACGGGCATGCCCGGAGCGGCCAATCCCTGCACCGCGGGGTTCTCGGCGAGCAGTTTCTTGATGTCACTCGCCGGAACATGTCCTTCGATCACGTAGCGTCCGACGACAGCGGTGTGACACGACTCGAGCGCAGGAGGCACCGACATCGTCCGCTTGATCTCGTCCACGTTCAACACGTCTTTCGCGTTCACGACGAAGCCGTTCGCGGAAAGATGCTTCACCCATTCCTTGCAGCAGCCGCATCCTGCATCCTTGTACACCGTAACCACGGGAAGTGCCGCTCCGTTCGGAGCGACGTCGGCAAGGACGCGCCGCGAAACGACGAGCGCGGCTGCGGCGGCGAGGAACTCACGGCGATTGGGCATGCTTGGCATGGAGAAAATATGGGTCGGTCACCGTGAACCTGCCAAGCAAGGATTCCCGTGTAGGAGGCGCCGGCGACAGCGGGTTCATGCGGATGATGATCTCGCGCACCCGTTCGTCGTCGGCCAACTGGACGCGCGCATCGGTCGTATCGGCGTGCGGATGTGCGATGCGAAACAGCATCGTTCGCCCTCGCTCGACACCGCAGATGATGAACGTTCCGGTTCTCAGGCGATCGGCCTTATTGGACATTGGGCCGAAGCTGGGAATGACGTCGCCCATGCCCTCTCCGGGCCCCAGGCGTCGCGCATCGACGATGGCGTTGTTGGCCGGCGATCCGTCGGGCAACAGAATTCGTCCCAGGATGGTGCCGGCATGGGCGGTGTCGTCGACGACGATGCCCGCGCCGCGACAGTAATCCCGAATGCGATCGGCCAGCGGCGGCATGCTCAACGCGACCGCGGTGGTCGCGCCACGCTCGACGATGACGTCTTTCTCGTCGCGCGCGCCCAAGCCGTACGAGGCGTATCGCGTGTCCGCTGCCGCGACGACGTATGGCCCGGGCACGAGATCGGTGAACTGAAACCGTCCCAGCGAGTCGGTGACGACGGTATCCGGCGATGAGAGAAGTTGAATGCGCTGCCCGATGCTTGGCCGCGCTGAACCGCGCTCGGTCAACCGTCCCGCGATTTGGCCCAGCGTGTTGTGCCAACGAATACCGTCGGCCCACGCTGCCGACACGACTTCGCCGCCCGATTCGTGCACGCTCAACAGGCGCATCATGAAACGCCGGCTGCGCACGCGCGGGATTTCCGGCATGCGCACGTCGTCGACGGTCAGGACAGCGATTCGAATACTCCAGCGATCGATGAAGACGACGCCCGGCCGCATCTCCTTGAACGAGACCACGCCGCCCGACGGAGCGTCGCCTGCCGCCGGCTCGAGGCTCGTGTAGCTGAAGTCGAGCGAGCGAAGCCCGGGCCGCGCCGTGTCCACCCACAACGCGCCAGTGACGTCGACGATTTCGTCATCGTTCTTCGCCGGGCGAAACGTCAGGCCGATCTGCCCGGAATGCGCCGCGTCCGATCGCACACCGAAGCAATGGCTCGTCGCGAACGCGGGATCGAGCAGCACATCGGCATCGGGCGCGCTGAACGTTCGCCCGGTCGCATCTTCGGCCATATAGCCGCGCACCGCGAACTCCGACGCCGGATAGGCGGCGACGAACGGACTGATTCGCGGACCCGAGTTTCGCGTGAATGTCTGCTGTGTGATCGCGTGAGTTTGCGGATCGATCGTCCGCTCGAATCGCACGTTGAGCGTGTTGACCGAATCGCCGCGCGCGACCTCGCTCGCGAGAAGCGCCGAACGCACCTGCTCCCACAGCGCGAGCGCTTCGGCTTGACCGGGCCCGCGACAACGCCGGTTTTCGGTGACGACGATGGGATCGAGCAGTCGCGGAAGCACGACCATCGCAATGTCGAACGAGACGTCGCGATCGCTGCTGCCCGCGGGCAACGGCATGGAGCGCGGACGGAATCCGATGCGCTGTGCGTATAGTGTGACAACCCGCTGCGTCGGCAGATGATAGTGTCCGTTGCCGTCCGAGACGACGCGCGCCAACGGCCGGCCGGCGGAGTCGAGCGCCGAGATGACCGCTCCGGCGACTGGTGTGCTCGACGCGCTGTCGCGGACGAAGCCCTGGATCGTCTGCGCTCGCAGATGGGAAGCCGCGAACAGCGCGAGCGCGATCACACACCACCGGCGACGATTCCGGTTTCGTGACATGCCACGAAAGTCTCAGCCGTCGCGCGCTGTGTCAAACGCCAATCGTCCGCGTCCGATTACTTTCCTGCATATGGCAGCCGGCGCCCGCGACCGCATCGCCCTTCACGTCCTTCAACTCGGCGCCGTCGCCGTGGTGCTGGCGGCCCTGCCATACAAGCTCTTCGATCTCGATCGCTATTTCGTGCCGAAGGAGCTGGTCCTGCACGCGGCGGCAGGCATCGCGGCCATCATGCTCGTTGCCAACCGAAAGCGGCTCACGTTCAGCGCCGTCGATCTCCTGCTCGCCGGTTTTCTCGTCAGCAGCGTCGTTTCGGCGGGCTTCGCGATCAATCTCTGGGCGGCGGAGCGTGCCGTCGCGATCTCATTGTCCGGTGCCGCGCTCTTCTGGTCGGCCCAGGCGCTGCGCCGCGCGGGGCTCGTACGTCCGCTGCTCGTGGCGCTCGCGATCGGCGTGGTGCTCGGCGCCGCGACGTCGCTCGCGCAGGCGTACGGCGTTTCGACCGAATACTTCAGCATCAATCGCGCGCCCGGCGGCACGTTCGGCAATCGCAATTTCGTGGCGCATCTCTGCGCGATCGGCACGCCGGTGGTCATTCTCGTCGCGCTGACGGCGCCGCGCGGATTGGGCAGCCTGTTCGGCGCCGTGGGAATGGCCGTCGTCTCCGCGGCGCTCGTGATGTCGCGCAGCCGCGCGGCGTGGCTCGCCGTCATCGTGCTCGCGATTCCGGTCGGCGGACTCGCGCTCATGACGTGGAGTCGGTGGTGCGAGGCGCGGACACTTCGCCGGCTAACCGTGCTCGGCATCGCGGCCGCCACGGGCGTCGCGGCGGCGATCCTGTTGCCAAACAGCCTGAACTGGAAAAGCGAGAACCCCTATCTCGAGTCCGCGACGGGATTAGTAAACTATAAAGAAGGCAGCGGACACGGGCGCATCGTCCAGTACACGAACTCGCTGCACATGACGCTGGCGCATCCGCTGCTCGGCGTCGGGCCGGGGAACTGGCCGGTGGTGTATCCCAAGTTCGCGTCGCGCAACGATCCGTCGATGTCGTCGGAAGACGGCGTCACGTCCAACCCGTGGCCGAGTAGTGATTGGGCGGCGTATCTGTCGGAGCGCGGCGTGATCGCCACCGCCATGCTGGTGTTGGCGTATCTCGCGCTGCTGATCCGCGCGTTGCGCGACTTGCGTCGAGGCGGCGGTCGCGATCAGGAGCGCGTGCTCACGGCGATCGCGCTGGTCGGTACGTTGGCCGCCACCGCGGTCGTTGGTGCGTTCGATGCCGTGCTGCTCATCGCGGTGCCGACGTTCTTCGTGTGGACGCTTGCCGGAGCGCTCGCGCCGCCGCCGGGCGGCGGCGTATCGGTCGACACCGGCGTGCGCGAGTTCGCGCCCGTGCTCGTCTTCGCGCTCGCGGTGATCGCGATTGGCCGCAGCGCATTTCAGCTCGCCGCGATCGCGACGTTCAGCACGAGCTCGCGAGTCGCCGCCATGGACCGCGCCTCGCTGTTCGATCCGGGGAGCTATCGCATTCGGTTGAAGACGGCGCAGGCGTATCTCGCGCGCGGCGATTGCACGCATGCTCGGCCGAATGCGCGCGCCGCGCACAATCTCATGCCGAGTGCCGCGGAAGGACGCCGCGCGGCGGCGGCGTGCGGGTCGAGTAAATGACGGAATGCGTCGAGAACATCGGCGAGCGCGGCGCACGGCGCCGACGGCTGTCGGGCTACGGCTGGGCGGCGATCGCCGCCGGCGCGTTGGCCATCATGCTCGCCGAGCGTGCGCCGCGCTGGCCGCGCTTGTTGCTTGCCGTTCCGATCGCGCTCGCGGCGATCGGATTTCTTCAGGCGCGCGAGAAAACCTGAGTCTTTCTCGCCACGCTCGGGCGGCGTGAAGTGGAAGGCAATGAAAGTCCGGAGCTCACCGCGAGCGAGCGGCCGATCGTGAAGCGGCAAGCACGCCGCATCATGCTTCAGTCGCTCGGCATCGCGGTGGTAGTGGCGGTGGCGTTGTACGCCCTGTAGCGAGCGCTATCGCCCCGGCGGCTTCGTACCCGCGGGTGGCGGACCGCCGCGGCCATTCAAGTTCGGGTACGGCAGCCCTCCCGGCTTCCCACGTTCGGGAATTAGATAATTCTCATTGGGCGGCTCGTTGTAGCCGCGATGGCACGTCATGCACGTGACCTTCGGCGTGTCCTTGGGGTAGAGCTTCGGCAGCTGCGCGAGATTGATCTCGTTCGTCATCTGCTGCATGAAGCGCGCGCGCTTCTTGTCGGGCGACGTATCGCTCGCGAAGTTGCCCTGCGGCGCGAGACGATGACAATTCGTGCAATTCCAGGTCATCGACCGCGCGTACATCGTGTCCATCATCTTCACGAGCTGCCCCGCGGGCATGCCCTTGAGGACCTGGATGTTCTTGAAGACCTGCTCCGCGGGCTGGTTTTCCTTGCCCGCGATCTCCTGCATGACGCGCGCGACGTACACGGCGCGCAGTTTGGCCAGGCTGTCGCGGGGAAGGAAGCGCCGAAGGATCGCGGCCGGCACGCCGGCCGGCGGTCCGCTGGTCTCCGCGACGGTCGTCGCGCCTGTGCCTGGGGCGGGTGACGACGTTGCTGGTCCATGCGCGCACGAAATGAGAACGAGAATGCTGCCGACCACCAGGAAAGACTGACGGACCACGATGAACCCTCGCTGTGAAGCCGGATGTTTCGAGAGGTGAATCTAGGAAATTACGGCTTGACGCTGCGAGATGTTGGCGTCCATCGCGCGATTCGTCCGCGCGGCCCCACCGCCCAGCCCGCGTCGCGCGACGCGAACGCGACACTGTTGTACGCGACGGTATCGACCATCACCCAACTCTGGCCGGCGTCCGTGGATTGCGCGGTGCCGGCCAATCCCACCGCGACGAGCGACCGTCCCTTGGTCCCCGGCATGTACGCCACCGCCGACATGTATCCCTGCGGCAACGATCCCTTCGCGAGCCGCCACGTCCGCCCGCCGTCGCTCGTGAGCGCGACGTTGTCGAGCGGCGTCTTTGCCTTCGTATAATCACCGCCCACGACGACGCCGTGCATTGCGTCGGCGAAGGCGACCGAGAAAATGCCGGACGATGCATTGCCGGCATGAATCGGCGTGTCGGCCACGCTCCAGGTGCGGCCGCGATCCGTCGAGCGAAACACGCGTGCGCGCGCGCCGCCGCCGGTGCCGATCCACACGGTCGTCGTTCCCTGCACGGTGATGCACGTTCCGCTCGCCGCGAAGGCTGCTTCTCCCGGCAGCACGGCGGGCGCGCCATCCATTGGCAATTTCGTCCACGTCGCGCCGCCATCGCTCGTGCTCAACAGAACGAGCTTCTCGTTCACGGGATCGCTCATCGCGATGCCGTGGCGGTCGTCCCAGAACGCCATCGCGTCGAGGAATACGCCGCTGTCGGAGGTCGCGTACTGCTGCGTCCACCGATGCGCATCGCTCGTGTGAAAGATCTTCGCCTGGCCGCGTTCCGCCGGGCCGGCGGCCGACGCCCAGGCGCGTAGCGCGTCGGCGCCGTGGATGGCGCGGAGGTCGAGCGTATCGGCACCGGCGACGGTGTCGATCGTCCACGTGACGCCGCCGTCGGTCGTCCGCGCCACGCGCCCGCGCGTGCCGCTCGCCCAGACGACCGACGCGCTCACCACGGACAGCCCGCGAAATTCCACATTGGTTCCGCTGGCCTGCGGCGTCCATTGGGCGCCGAGCGCCATCGGAGCAACGATGGTAAGTGCTAATATCAATTTAATCATTACAATATCCTCATTTACGCCGGTCGCTGTCGCTGAGCTCGTCGATCGCCGCCAGCCAGGACTCGTCGCGCCGGTCGAGGCCCGCGCGCAGGAAGGCGATCGACACGAAGATCAGCACCAGTGACTCGAGCCAGTAGTGCCGGAGGTCGCGGTACGCGAACAGAATCGCCATGGGGAGGAACAGCAGCGCGAAGACGATCAAGGCACTCCGCACCATGCAGCCGGGTCGGGGCAGATTCATGTCAGCCCCACCAGAACGAGGCGGCGATGATGCCGTACAATCCAATCAACGCCACGCCCTCGAGCCAGATCGTCTCGCCGTCGTTGACGATGATCGCCGACGTGAGCGTCGTCAGCAGCAGCGCCGCGATGAGCAGCGGCGGCATCACGAGCGTCAACACCGGTCCACCCAGCACGAACGACGCCAGCACCAGCACCGGTGCCACGACGAGCGCGATCATCAGCGAGCTGTTGAGAATCACGCTCATCGCGTAGTCGGGCCGGTTCTTCGCGGCGAGCCGAATGCCGACCACGTTCTCGACCGCATTGCCCGCGATCGCCACGACCACGATGCCCGCGAACGCCTGCGAGATGTGCAGCGCCTCGATCGCCGGCTCGAGCGCGGCGACGAACCACTCCGACACCACCGCCGCGCCGATCGACGCCACGACAAGCACGATGGCCGAGGGCGACAGCGGCCAATGCAGCTCCTCGTCGACCGTGCGATCGGAATGCCGCAGCGACTTTCCGGGATCGGCCCGCAACGTGAACCGCAGGCTCGCCGCAAAGACGATGAGCAGCACGATCGCGCACGCGGCACTCAACGCACTCTCGTGGGTCGACGCCGGCGTGTGCAGCTCGGCGGCAAGCGTCGGAATGGCCAACGCTCCCACCGCCAGCATCATCATCGACGCGATCATTCGCGGCGACTCGGCATCGAATGACAGGCGTCCATGCTTGACGCCGCCAATGAGAATGGCGAGGCCCAGCACGAGGAGCGAGTTCGCGAGAATCGAACCGATCAGCGCCGCTTGAACGACGTGTATGAGCCCGGCGCGCAAGCTGAACGCGCAGACAAGCAGCTCGGGCAGGTTGCCGAGTGCGGCCTGGAGAATGCCGGTCGCGCCGGGTGAGAGGTGCGCCCCAATGTTCTCCGTGCCGTTCGAGACGTTCATCGCGAGCAACGAGAGCGCGATGGCCGACGCCGCGAACTGGAGAATCGGATTGCCGCCGCTGAAATGCAGCAGCGCGGCGAGGAGCACCGCCGCAGCGGTAGCCAGGAAGATGACGACGTCGGCGCGTTTGAGCACGCGGGAAGGTACGGAGATCGCGCAGCCCTGTCATCCCGACCGAGCGGCCAGTCCCTCTACCATTCCAGGAGATTCCTCGCTACGCTCGGAATGACACCGCCGCCACCATGCCAACACTCTCCGAAATCCGCGCCGCCCGCGAGCGCATTGCTGGACGCATCCACGTCACACCGACCGTCAGCGCCACGCGACTTGGGCAGCGGGTCAACGTCGAGCTCGTGCTCAAGTGTGAGAACCTTCAAAAGACGGGCTCGTTCAAAACGCGCGGCGCGCTGAACAAGATCAGTCAGCTCTCCCCCGCCGAACGCGAACGTGGTGTGATCACCGTATCGGCAGGCAATCACGCGCAGGCGGTCGCGTGGGCGGCGCGCAACGAAGGCATCGAGGCGACCGTGGTGATGTTCGAAGCGGCATCGCCCGCAAAGGTCGAGGCAAGCCGCGGCTACGGCGCGAACGTCGTGCTCTTCGGCGCCTCCGGCATACAATCATTTCAGAAGGCGCGCGAGCTCGAGGCCGAGCGTGGCTACACGTTCGTGCATCCGTTCGACGACGATCTCGTTGCCGCCGGCGCCGGAACCGTTGGGCTCGAGCTGCTCGAGCAGGCGAACGACCTCGACGTCGTCGTGATTCCCATCGGCGGCGGCGGCTTGATCGCCGGAATGCTGCCCGCGATCAAGGAGCAGAATCCGCGCATCCGCGTGTACGGCGTCGAACCGAGCGGAGCGTCGTCGATGCGCCAGAGCCTCGATGCGGGCCACGCGGTTCATCTCCAAACCATCAACACGATCGCCGACGGCCTCGCCGCGCCAATGGCCGGCGAAATTCCCTTCGAGATGGTGAAGCGCTACGCGGACGACGTGGTGGTGATCGACGACGACGCGATCGTGCGCGCCGTGCCCGAGCTGTTGCTCAACACCAAGCTGCTCGCCGAGACGGCGGGTGCGGCCGCGACGGCGGCGATTCTCACGCGCGCGATTCCACTGCGCGCCGGAGAGCGTGTTGCGGCGATCGTGAGCGGCGGCAACATCGATCTACCGAAGCTGCGCGGGATTATCGCGTAGCGTCGGCGTGGCGGCGGTCTGATTTCTCGCGATCCGGCCGCGGACGCCGCCGTCGCGGCACGTTGTGCCGCTGGTCGCCGCGAAACGCGTACATCGTCACGAGCAGCCACACCACGCCAACGAGGGCGCCGGCAATCACGTCAGTCGGCCAGTGCACGCCCAGGTACAATCGCGAGTACATGCTCGCGAGCATGATGCTGATGAACAACACGTACGGCCACACCCATCCCTTCACACGGTGCAGGATGATCGCCAGCGTCAGCAGCACCGAGATGCTCGCGATCGCATGGCCGCTGGGAAAGGAGCTCCAGCCATACCAGCCGCGTCGCTCGAACAAGGAAGGCCGCGCGCGATCGAACATCGCCTTGAGCGACGGATTGAGCAGATAGCTGCCGACTTGCACGACGCCCAGGCGAATGGCGTAGTGCGGCATGCGCTCGTATCGCCACAGCCAGATCACGATCAGGCCGATGAATGGGATCAGCGAGATGTTCGTGCCGAACCACGGGCAGATCATCATCAGCCAATCGAACCATGCGGGCATTGGGCGATGGATCCACAGCAGCAGGCTGCGCTCCCACGCCAGGCCCTTGTTCCAATCGCCGCTGTAACTCACCCACACGGCGAACAGAATGCCGACGCCGAAGCAGAGCGCATAACCCGCGGCGATGGTCCACCAGCGCTGGCGCCACCACGGCGCCGGCGTGATGTCGGGTCGCGCGGGGCTCTCGGAATCCGTCACTGAACGCGAGTCAGTCAGAGAGGCCCCGATCGCGCACGGTCATCATCGTGCCGACCATCGTCGCGACGACCTTCTCGTTCTCGCCGTCGAGGCTCACGACTTCGCCCCAACACACCGTCACGGTGCGTCCCGCGCGAATCACACGGCCACGAGCCAAAAATTTATCTCCTGCGGCCGGCGCCAGCAGATTCACCTTGAACTCGATGCTCAAGACCGCCGCGCCCGCGGGCATGAGACTGAGCGCGGCATAGCCGCACGCGCTATCCGCGGCGGAGGCGAGCACGCCGGCGTGAAGAAAACCGTGCTGCTGTACCAACTCGGCGCGACGGGTGAGCGCGATGTCCACTTCACCTGGCGCTACACGAGCAAGTCGTGCGCCGATCGTCGCCATGAATTGCTGGCGATCGAAACTCGCGCGGACGCGCGATTCGAACGCCGGGTCCTGCGCGGTGAATGACTCGCGGCGCTCGGGCACTACTGCTTCTTCTTCTCGACCACCGGTGTCGCGTGATTCATTTGGCCTGCGGTAGTGGGGAAAGACTACCGCAAACTATGAACGGGGCAGCGTCGGTTCTACCCCCGCAACCCGCCGTGGGCTGGGTCCGGCCAACCGCCGAGCGCGGGGCTGGCAGTTGGCCGGACGCCAGGTCTCACGTTTGGCCCATGCAGTAGCACTCGTAGTGCCCGTTGCCGTCGATTCCACACGCGCCCAGACCGTAGCCGTAGTCCTGGCAGACATTCATGCACATGTCGCGCTGATCGGCGTTGCACGTCGGCACCATCGCCGTCGCCTTGACGGGCGCACTCAGAAGCAACCCTCCCGCGATCACGACGAACGTGGCAAGAGCTCTCACTTGCTTGGCGGTCACCATGCTGCTCCTCCGGAACGGGTATCGCTGGCGCGCCAGCACCGCATTTCGATGTTGCGTCGCCGGCTGCGCGCCATGATAATAGTTTGCAAAACAACGCGCGATCCGCGGGAGCAATCAATGCGAACCATTTTGTCGCATCTCGTCACGGGCATCATGCTACTGTGTGCGGTCGCCGTGACCGTGCTCGTAATCAGGCGCGAGGTCTTTCCGCCGCGCGCCGCGGCAGCGATGCTCGATCTTGCCGCCGTTCCCGATTGGCGCGCGATCGCGAAGGAAGGGCACTCCATGGGGCCGGACAGTGCGCCGGTCGTCGTCACGGAGTTCGCGGACTTCGAGTGTCCGGCCTGTGCGCTCTTCTATCAGCGCATGGACTCCCTTTCGCGAGCGCACCCCGGGTTGGTTCGCCTCGTCTTCCGCCACTATCCCGTGAAAGGCCATCGCTTCGCGGTCCCGGCGGCGCGCGCCAGCGAGTGCGCCGCGTCGCAAGGCGCGTTCGAGCCCATGTACAACGCGTTATTCACGTATCGTGATTCAGTTGGTCTCGTTCCGTGGACGTGGTTCGCGTCCACCGCCGGCGTACGCGACACGGCGGCCTTCGCCTCGTGCACGCGCCAGTCCACCGATATCCCGGCCTTGCAGCGCGACACGTCGGCGGCGCGCCGGCTGCAAATCGCGGCGACGCCGCTCGTCGTCCTGGGAGGCCAGCGCTTTTACGGCGCGCCGCCATTCGATACCCTGGCGGCGCTCGTCCAGCGCGCGGCCCGCTCCAGCCAGAGCCGATGAACCCGCGCTCGGGTACTACTTCTTCTTCTTGAGCAGCGTCTCCGTCTTCGCGCGCGTCCACACGACGATCGTCGCGCAGCTCGACTGGCCCGGCGTCTGATACTCGGGCGGTGTTTCCGAACCGTGATAGATCTCGACCGCGACCACGTCGGCCGGCTGCACGAATGAATCGATATCGCCGGGCTCCATCGTCGTCCACGGCTGTCCGTCGACGCGATAGTTCACGCAGCCGCTCGCCGAGTTGCGCGCGTCGGTGACGACCTGTGTGCGGCCGTCACCCGTCGGCGAAATGCGAAGTCCCGGCGCGGCGCGCAGCACGTCGCTGAACATCAGCGCTTCGTGATTGATCTGCTTCCCGTCGAGGAAGCTGCCCATGCCAGTATTCTTGCGTCCGAGGTATCCAAGCTGCGACAGCGCCTGATCCGCCTGCGCTTCGACACGCATCGTTTCCAGCAGCGGCACGGCGTCCGGCATCTTGACCGTCGTGTTCGCGGTCGTGTTGGCCGCCAGCTCCACCGGCACTTCAGTCACCGTGTAGCCCAGCTTTCTCACCTCGAGCGCCTGCGTTCCCGACGGCAGACTATCCAGCTCGAACGTTCCGTTCGCCTTGGACAGTGCCACGACGCCGCCACCCTGGAGCGCGATGCGTGCATCGCGCAGCGGCTGGCCCTTCGTGTCGAGGACTTTGCCGGTGACGCGCGCGGTACCCTTCGCGAAGCGCTTCACCTTGCCGCTGTCATTCTTCATTTCGACGACGCGCTGCGTGCTCGCGACGCTGAACGCACGCAGTGTGACGAAGCCCCCCGTCGCCTCGGCGGGCACTTCGCCGGAGCTCACGCCGTTGCGAAACACCTGGACCTTGCCGCTCATGTCCTTCGGCAAACCGCACAAGCGATACATGCCGGCTGAATCCACCGGTGCTTTGCGCTGGCGCATCATCTTCCGGCCGATGACGTCGGCCTCGTAGTACACGAGCTCCACGCTCGATCCGGTCGCCGGTGCCTTCGAGTCGGGATCGCGCACGAAGCCGACCATCGCGCCCGGCCCGCGCATGCGCATTGGATCGTTCGAGCAGATGGCCGCGGCGAGATGCTCGGCGCTCGGAATCGGGACGTCGAGATCGTGCGACTCATTCGCGCCGAACGGATACTCCGGCGTGCGCATCACGAGCCCGAGCGTGTCGAGCAGCGGGTGCAGTACGGACACGCGATGTTTGCCCGGCGGAATGCTGTCGATGCGATAGTGGCCGCCATCGTCCGTCAGCGCCGAGCGCGACGTGCCTTCGATCATCACGCTCGCGTGAGCCAGCGGCTCGTTGTGAATGCTGTCGATGATGAAGCCTTGGAGCGCCGAGAATCCCGGCGCGGCGGGCGGCGATGCTTGCGCGCGCGCGACACGACATGGCGCGACGATCGCGAGGGCCAGTGCCGCGGCGAGCAGCACGCGAACGGCGTGGCTGGCGGTTGGGGTCGCTTGCTTCATATGCCTGCGTTTGGAGGAGAGAGGAACAGCCGCAAGTTATGAACGGGGCGGCGCCGGTTCTACCCCCACAACTCGCCGTGGGTTGCGCAGGGTCAACGCGGGAGCCCAAACTAAACCGCGCCAAGACGTTAGGTCCACGGCCGGACCGCTGTCGAATTCGTCGACCCCCGTTCGACTAGAGGGTGCATCCAAGCCATCCAACCAACCCTCTTTCTGGAGAAGCCATGCAATACCTCCTTCTGATTTTCGACAACGAGCAACAGTGGGCCTCGTACCCGCCCAGCGAGATGCAGCAGATCATGGGCGAGTACCGGTCGCTCACGCAGAGCCTTGCTCAGTCCGGCAGCTACAAGGGCGGCAACCAGCTTCAGCCGGTGAACACCGCCACGACGATTCGCGTTCGCAACGGCAAGCGGCAGACGACCGACGGGCCATTCGCCGAGACACGCGAACAGCTCGGCGGCTACTACCTGGTCGACGCGCCAAACCTCGACGAGGCGATCGCGATCGCCGAGCGAATTCCGGCGGCGAAGACGGGCTGTATCGAAGTGCGCCCGATCGTAGAGATGCCGGCGGTTGTGACGGCATGACGGATTGCGCGGCTGACCTGGAGCGAATCTTTCGCGACGAGTCCGCCCGCGCGCTCGCAACGCTCATCCGCCTCCTCGGCGATTTCGATGTCGCCGAGGAGGCGCTGCAGGATGCGTTCGCGGTGGCGTCCGATCAGTGGCCGCGCAGCGGGACGCCGGCGAATCCACGCGCATGGCTGGTGAGTGTCGGTCGCAATCGCGCGATCGACCGCATGCGCCGCGACGTACGCTTCGCCGAGAAGATACCGATGTTGATGGGCGATGCACCGGTCGCGTCGCTTCCCGACGAAATCGATGATGAAGACGCCGTCGGCGATGATCGGCTACGGCTCATTTTCACGTGTTGCCACCCGGCGCTCGCGCCCGAAGTGCAGGTTGCGCTGACGCTGCGCACGGTGTGCGGTCTCACGACCGACGAGATCGCGCGCTCGCACCTCGTGCCGACGGCGACGATGGCGCAGCGGCTCGTGCGCGCGACCGCGAAGATTCGCGATGCGAAAATTCCATATCGCGTTCCACCGGCGGGGGAGCTGCCTGGTCGAATCGAGTCGGTGTGCGCGGTGGTGTATCTCGTCTTTACCGAAGGGTATGCGGCAACGCGCGGTGACGCGCTCGTTCGTCGCGATCTCTGCGGCGAAGCGATTCGCCTCGGCCGGTTGCTCGTCGAGCTCATGCCCGACGTGCCCGAGCTGCGAGGATTGCTCGCGTTGATGTTGTTGCACGATGCGCGTCGCGATGCGCGCACGTCGCCGGACGGCGAATTGATTCTGCTCGACGAACAGGATCGTTCGCGGTGGGATCGCGCACAGATCGACGAAGGACTGTCGCTCGTCGAATCGGCCCTTCGCTCGACGCGCGTTGGGCCGTATGCGATTCAGGCCGCGATCGCCGCGCTGCATGCACGCGCCGCGACGCCCGGCGAAACGGATTGGCGGCAGATCGCGTCGCTGTACGCGCTGCTCGTCGAGCGGCATCCGAGTCCGGTGGTCGAGCTGAATCACGCGGTTGCGGTCGCGATGACGGATGGGCCTGAACAGGGCTTGTTGCTCGTGGACGCACTCGCCGCGCGCGGTGAGCTGCGCGGTTACCATCTGATGCACGCGGCTCGCGCGGATCTGCTGCGCCGGCTCGGTCGCGAGGGCGAGGCGGTGGTTGCCTACGAAAAAGCGCTCGAGCTCGCGACCGCCGAGCCCGAGCGCCGATTCCTTCGGCGACAGATCAGTGGATTACGATTGCGTGACTCAGTCCCAGCGTCGGCTGGACAGTAAAGCGGATCTTGTCGCCCTTGGTTGCCGTCAACGGACCCACCAGCGCACGGCCGCGCGCATCGGCTGGAATCGCCGCGACGAACAGCGAGCCGGTGGGGAACAGCGACGGATCGAGCAGAATACTCGTCGAATCGTTGCCGCCGACGGACCCGATGAAGTGCGATTCGCCGTTGTGAACGGTGCGCAGCTCCATCGGCTGCGTGTTGATGTTATTGACTTCTAATACGACCGTCTTCGCTTCGGCCGCCGGGTCGATGACGTCGCCGCCGGCTTGCGTATAGCGGGCGCACCCGGCGCCGAGCGCCGCGATGGCCGCGAATGCCATGAGCTTGCGTGTATTCAACATTGGGCCTCCCTCGCCTCAATCACCGTCAGAACAAGGCAGGTTCGATGCCCGTGTAAGCTCAGCAGTGCTCGAAGACATTCAAGTTTTCGATCGCGTCGAGGTTCACGAAACTGTACGGCCCGCATTGCGTGAGGCCGGCTCGGCGGAACAGGCGGCGGTATTCGTCGGCGCTGCGCTCGATCCATCCCGCGCGGTCGCCCTCCATGTTGTCTTCCTTGGCGAAGGATTCGATGTACGCGACGCCGCCGGCGAGATGTCTGATCGCGCGCAGGCCACGCTCGACCTCGGCGGTGGATACGTATTGCAGAACATCGGCGCATACAATGAGATCGATGCGCCGCGGCAGTCTCATCTCGCTCAGTGAACCGAGCGTACCGCGGCGAATGTTTCGCGATGCGCCATAGCGCTCGAGCGCATAGTCGCTGGCCTCAATGCCGGTGTATTTCGTCTCCGGCCGAACACGTTTGAGCACAGTGAACCACGGCGCTTCACCGCAGCCGACGTCGAGGACCGAGCGCAGCGTGCGGCCGAGCAGAAACTCGGTGAGCGATACCGCCATGCGAACCTTGCGCGCGAGGCTTTCACGCGTGGCGACACGGTGGCGTGGATCGCGGTACCAGCGCTCGAAGTATTCTCGGTCGTATGTCTTGAGCTTTGCAGGCGCCATGTAGGGGCAGATTGAGCGATATGTGAAGCGAGCTTCGAGAATCGGGAGTTCCCGAACTTCCGGGCACGTCGTGTGCGGCGCTGCAGGCGTCCATTGCCGACGCACAGGGGGGGACGATGGATGAGATTCGTCGTAATCAAACGACTGATGCCGCGAACCGAGAGGCATCGAACGCTCGCGACGAGGACCAGCGCGACGATCTGTCACGACGGCGCGAACAGAACCAGCGTCCGCCGCTGACCAAGCGCGAGCAAGAGGAGCGCTGGCCGATCGGTTGACTGCGGCCGACTACTGATCGCGCCTCGCGAACAGGATGTAGTCGGTGTGCGGCGGGTCGCCGCCGGCCGCGCGAATGAGTCGCGCGATCTGGCCGCGGTGATGCTCGCCGTGCACCGTCGTATGCAGCACGATGTCGGCGATGGTATTGTGATAGTCGCGGCCGGCGCTGTTCCGATACTCGACGCTCCGACCGAGCGACGAAGCGTCAGCGTCGGAGACCAATCGCTCGAACAGCTCCGCGTGCCGCGCGGCGAGCGCACGCGCCGCCGTCAGGTCGAGCGAGGGCCATACCGCGTGCTCGGCGGGTCGTCCGACGATGCGCGCGTACCACAGATGTTCGACGGAAGCGATGTGCGCGAACAGTCGCGTCGCTTCGCCGCCGGAGGGATCGCCGGGCGCGAGCACGTCCGCGACCACGGAGTCGGCCCAGCGCATGTGGCGTACGAGACGAAGGAGGAGATCGGGCATGGTGGCAAAATGTGCCACGGACCGCCATCGTGTGCCATGGACATTCGCGCCCGCTACGATGATCCCGCCGTCGAGGAGCTCGCCCGCTCGATCTACGCGCTCTTTCCGCGGTGCATGAAGTGTGGGGAAGCCATTCCGACGTTCGAGGAGGCCGATGTGCGAGTGCTCACGAATCGGGTCGTGCATCGGGGTCCGTGTGACCACGGACAAAAATCGGACGAACACGGATAGGCACGGAGACGGCGTCAACTGCAGTTGACGGCTGTTGACAGGTCCTTTCCTTAGAACACCTTCGGGATGCTTCGATCGCAAAGCTTCCCGAGGGTGTTCTTCAAAAAATCATCAAACCGCAGTTAACCGAAGTTGACGCCGTCTCCGTGCCGGTCCGCGGATGTCCGATTTGTTCCGTCGTCAGAGTCGGTCTAGGACGGGAGCGGATTATCCACGGGAATGCCCGGCGACGGCAGCCCCGGCGGAAGATCGATGATCTTGACCGGCGTCTCGTCCGGATTGGCGGGGCCGGGCTCGGGGGTCGGAAATGGATCTGGCGAGCGCGGCGGTTCTGGGGCGGGCGCGGTCATATATGTCCTTGCTCTCGTGGCTGGTTCATCCGCTGATCACGCATTAATCGCGCGAGCTGAACGGTCAAACGACCGCGCGTCGCCGCCAGACCGCGTACGCAATCGCCACCGTCGCCGGCAACTCCAGGCCGATGATCGCCAGATTGCTCTGTGCCGAGAGCATCACCACGTGCGCCACCAGCGCAAGCGCCGCCAGCCCCGCGAGAACAAACGCCCCCCACCGTGTCGTGCGTGGTGCGCGGCCGCCGATCATGTACATCGGCAGCAGCACCGCCGCGATGAGCCACAACGGATTGAACAGCAACAAATTCTCGTTCCCATGCGCAAACCGATGTTCGCTCACCGTCGATAGAAACGTCACGAGCACGCCGAGGATGCCGCATACCGTCGCCCACACGCAGAACGCCACCGCCGCGCCGATGCGTGGACCTCGGGCATCCGCGCTCGCCCCCAGCCACCAGAACAGACCGCCGATCACGAGCCCGATCGGCCAGAGCCACGCGCCCAGCGCCGGTGCCATCGTCGGCTCGGGCGAACGCTGCGATTGAAATAGCACACGCTCGCTCTTCACCAGCGGATGCGTCGCACCGCTCGCGTCGTGAATCTGCCGCGTCGCAACCCAATCGTGCAGCTTCTCCGGCAGAAACATTTCCTGCCACATCGTGATCGGCTTGTCCGACGGCCGGCCCAGGCCAATGTCCACGCCCAACGCCAACGGCTTGTCGCCCTGCATGAGCCGCAGCGTTTCCCATCGGTACGAGTGCGGCGTCACCGAATCGGCGCCGATGCGCAGTTGTCCGCCGAGCAGTCGATCGAGAATGTCGCGCGGACGCGTCGAGCAATTGTCGACGAAGTAGTCGTACCGGTACTTCACGTTTTCAGGAAGCGCGTTGATGCGAATGACGCTCAACAGCGAGTCCTTCTCGACCGCGGTGAGGTCGAGCTCCTGCGATTTGACGGTGCGATTGTATTCCCGATAGAAATTCAGTACGTCCGGCAGCGAGTTGCCGCCCATCTCGTAGTAATTCAACCCTTCCAGAAAATGCAGAATGAAATGCGGCGCCCGCATGTTGAAGACGCCCCAGTTGAACACGGTATCTCGGCCCGTGACGTTGTCGTGTAGCCAGAAGGCGGCGTGACCGAACATCTCCCACACTTCGTCGCCGTCGCCCATCGTCAACAGGAACACCGACACGTTTTGTCCGCTCTGATGCAGCGGATCGGGCTGCGCCAGGTACGACGGCAGCGGAGTCGGCACCTGAGCCGGGGCCTGAGCCCGTAACGAACTGGCCGCCAGGAGGGACAAGGCGGCCAACATGACGCGGCGTAGCGATCGGAGCATCCGAAAAAGCTAACGAACGCGACGCTGGTGTGGCGAACCTTCGGGCCGTGTGATAGAGTGGTCGCGCGACATGACTCCTTTCTCTCCGCCCACCACAACCGCCGACGCGTTCGAGCGCACCGCGATAGCGCGGGGCGATGCGCCCGCGCTCGCGCGCAAGCGAAACGGCCGCTGGGAGATTACCACCTGGCGCGAATACCACGACCGGGTTCGACTCGGCGCGCGCGCACTCATCGCACTGGGCGTCGAACCGCACGATCACGTCACCATCATCGGCTACAACTGCCCGGAATGGTTCATCGCTGATTACGCGGCGATCATGGCCGGCGGCATTCCGGCCGGCATTTACACCACGAACACGCCCGAGCAGTGCCGGTACGTCGCCGCGCATTGCGACGCGCGAGTCGCGTTCGTCGAGGACGAGGAGCAGCTTGCCAAGTTCCGCGCGATTCGATCGGCACTGCCGGCGTTGCGCGCGATCGTCGTCATGCACGGCGAGGTGCGCGGCGACGACATTCTCACCTGGGACGGGTTTCTCGATCTCGGACGCACGGTTCCCGACGAATTGCTCGACGCGCGCATCGCCGCCCAGCGCCCGAGCGACGTGTGCACGCTGATCTACACGTCGGGCACCACGGGAATTCCAAAAGGCGTGATGCTCACGCATCGCAACATCACGTGGCTCGTGTCGCGCGCGTCGCAGATCGTCGGCGTCAAACCTGGCGAAGACATCATCAGCTACCTGCCGCTCAGCCACATCGCCGAGCAGGGCTTCTCGCTGCACTCGAGCGCCATGCTCGGCACCTGCATCTGGTTCGCCGAGAGCCTCGAGACGCTCGGCGACACCATGCGCGATGTGCGTCCGCATCATTTCCTCGGCGTACCGCGCGTGTGGGAAAAGATTCAGGCGAAGATGGAAGAGGTGGGCGCCGCGGCGCCGCCGCTGAGACGGCGAATCGTCCAATGGGCGCGCAAGGTCGGCCTTGCCGGAGGCTACGCCATGCAGCGCGGCAAGTCCCGCCCGCTGATGTTTGGCCTGGCGGATCGTTTAGTATTCTCGAAAGTACGCGAGCGTCTCGGGCTCGATCGCGCGCGAACGCTCGTCACCGGCGCGGCGCCCATCTCCCAGCGCACGCTCGAATTTTTCCTGTCGCTCGGACTGCCCATCTGCGACGTGTACGGCATGAGCGAGTGCACCGCCATCACGACCGTCGCGACGCCGCAGCGGTATCGCACGGGCACGGCGGGATACGTCATTCCCGGCGCGGACGTTCGCATCGCCGACGACGGTGAGATCTGCATTCGCGGCCCGCACGTGTTCGCCGGATATCACAAGGATGCGGCGGCGACGGCGGAAGTGATCGACGCCGGCGGTTGGCTGCACACCGGCGACATCGGCGAGATCGACGAGGACGGCTTCCTGCGCATCACCGACCGCAAGAAAGAAATCATCATCACGGCCGGCGGCGAGAACATCGCGCCGGCGTATGTCGAGGGACATCTCAAGGCGATTCCGGTCGTGAATCAGGCGATCGTGATCGGCGATCGCCGCCGCTATCTCTCGGTGCTGCTCACGCTCGATCCCGCGAAGATTCCCCACATTGCGTCGCTCGAGGGAAGCTCGGCGCGCACACCGGAAGAGGCCGCCGAGTGCGATCACTTCACCGCGTATCTGCGTCGCGAGATCGATGCCGTGAACGCGCGCCTCGCTCGCGTGCAGACGGTGAAGCGCTTCGCCGTATTGCCGGCCGAGCTGTCGGTGGAAGGCGGCGAGCTGACGCCGACGATGAAGCTCAAGCGCGCCGTGATTGCCGAGAAGTACGCGTCGGTGATCGACACACTCTACATCGACGTCTGACGCCGCCGCGTTTGACGCCGCGGCGTCTGACGCGGGCTCGGCCGTCACGCGTGCCTTCAACTTGCAGAACTGATCGGGGACCTCTGCAAGGAACTGTTCCGACATGTCGTGGCGGCGCGCAGCGAATGAGAAAGAACCCGATACCGCGGCGTTGTCCGCCGGGCTCGCCAGGCTGGCGCGTCCTCTCGCGTCGCCGCGCGATCTCGATCCGCTGATCGACGCGATCGGCGACGCGCGCTACGCGCTGCTCGGCGAAGCGTCGCACGGCACCTCGGAGTTCTACACGTGGCGTACCGAGATCTCGAAGCGTTTGATCGAGGAGCACGGCTTCTCGTTCATCGCCGTAGAGGGCGACTGGCCAGACTGCTACCGCGTGAATCGGTATGTGAAAGGAATGCCTGATTCCGGCGCGAGCGCGTTCGACGTGCTGCACGCATTCGAGCGATGGCCAACGTGGATGTGGGCGAATCGCGAGGTCGTGGAGCTCATCGAATGGATGCGCGCCTGGAATCGCGGCAAGCCCGACGAACACCAGGTCGGTTTCTTCGGCCTCGACGTCTATTCGCTGTGGGACTCGATGCGCGCCGTGACGCAGTATCTGGAGCGCCTCGATCCGAACCTCGCCGCGAACGCGCGTCGCGCCTACAACTGCTTCGAGCCATACGCCGAAGACGTCCAGGATTACGCGCGCGCGACGGCGATGGTACCAACCTCGTGCGAGGACGAGGCCGTCGCCGTATTGCGCGAGCTGCGCGCCAACGCCCCGGCCTTTCGCGAGGATGGCCGCGAGGGATACTTCAACGCCGAGCAGAATGCGCTCGTCGCGCGCAACGCAGAGCTGTACTATCGCACGATGGTGCGCGGCGGACCCGCATCATGGAATGTCCGCGATCATCACATGGTCGAGACGCTCGCGCGGTTGATGCAACATCACGGCGCCCAGGCGCGCGCGATCGTCTGGGAGCACAACACACACATCGGTGATGCGCGTTTCACCGACATGGCGCGCGCGGGAATGGTGAACGTGGGCCAGCTCGTTCGGCAGGCCCACGACCGCGAGGGTGTGGTGCTCGTTGGCTTCGGCACGCATCGCGGAACGGTGATCGCGGCCGAGGAGTGGGGCGAGCCGATGGAGCGGATGCCGGTGCCCGCGGCGCGTCGCGGAAGCTTCGAGGACGCGATGCATGACGCCGGAGTCGGCGACGCGTTGCTGCTGTTCAACGGCGCGGATGACGGCGGCGTGCCGGGGCTCGATGAACCGCTCGGCCATCGTGCCATCGGTGTCGTATACGATCCGAGTGCCGAACGGTGGGGCAATTATGTCCCGACGATCGTGCCGCGGCGGTATGATGCGTTTTTGTATCTCGACCAGACGAGAGCGGTCGATCCGCTGCACATGCCCGTTCGCGTGGACGGCGAGGTGGCCGAGACGTATCCGTCCGGCGTGTAACGGTTCGGCTGGTAGCGCGCGGACAGTTACGATTCATTCATATAAATTATCTAAATCGAGCCGAGCGAGCTCGATCATGAACGCACTGATCCGCGCAACCGCCGCGCTGACGTAGGCCTCGCCCTTTGCCGCCGTCGCCTTCGAGGGATTGCCGATCCCCGTGTCGGAGGTGACCTGCGTCCACCGCCGCGGCGCCCACGCCCAGCCTTCACGCACGCCGCGCAACCGAGATGGTCGCGCCGTCCCCGCCCCCGCCTCGCTCAAGGGCCGCACCAGCTCCGGCGCGAGATGCATCATCGCCGCCGTCTCCGCTTCTCCGGCGTGGTCGCCCGCCTCCTCGATGAACTGGTGCACGTCGACGCACGACCACCAGTTGATCACCGACAGGAACACCCGCGTCTTCGGCTGGAGCTCGCGGATCATCTGACGAAAATCGTTGCCGCCGTGGCCGTTCACGATGAGCAATTTGTGAACGCCCTGGCCCTCGAGCGAGGAGACGAGGTCGCCAAGCACCGCGGCTTGCGTGCTCGGGTTGAGGTTGAGGCAGAGCTTGATGTCGAGCTGGGTCGTCTGCACACCGAACGGGACCGTGGGCAGCACGATGACACGCGCGCCCTCGCTCCAGGCACGCTCGGCGGCGCGAATCGCGACGGACTCGGCCTGGATGTTGTCGGTGCCGTAGGGCAGGTGGTAGTTGTGCGCCTCGGTCGCGCCCCACGGGAGCACCGCCACCTCATACGGCGTCGGATCGACCGTCTTCCACGTCGACACGGCCAACACAAAAGGGCGCGAATCGTTCGTCATCGTTCTGTCTCGATATGGTTGAATCTGCGGTGGAAGCTTAACACGGCGGCGAGCGGGCACGACCCATGCGCCGCAGAGGGGGACAACCTCAACGGAGCAACCAATGGCGGATCAGAACCAGAGCGATCGCGACTCTCAGATCGGCGATCAGCGGGGCGATCAGAAGCAGGACGACCAGAGCAAAAAAGCCGGCTCGAGCAATCGCGGCCAGGAGCAGGATGACGTGGCCGAGGATCGCAATCTGAGTGGGTCGAGTACGTGGCTGACGCTGCCCGACGAACAGCCGGCGGGTGACGATCAGTCCAGCGGCGGAAGCTCGGGTTCGAATCGCTAATTAGCGTCAGCGAGTCGAGGGACCCCCTTCACTTCGGAGAGCTCCTCCGTCGGGACGGGGGTCCTTCGACTCCCGGTCCCCTTCGCTACGCTCAGGGTCAGGGTCGCTCGGGATGACAGAGGCTCCGGCGTCAGCCGCTACGGCCTCGACCACCGGTTGTTCGAGCGATCGATGTCCGGAAACGCCTCCTCGGGATCGATCTCGACGGAGCGAATCGTCGTCGCCGAGGGGAGCGAGACCGTCGTCTGGCGCGCGCCGTTCAGCCAGACGCTCACCGGAATCTCCTGCCGCTCCACGCGGCCGTCCGTGCGCGTGATCGCGAGACGCACCGGCATCGGCGCGAGACCGCGGTCCTCGATCGTCACCACGAGCTTGTCGGCGACCGTCGTCGCCGACGCGATCGCCTGATCGAGCGTCCACGTCTCGTACCACCACGTGCGCCAGAACCACGACAGGTCCTGCCCGGACAGCGAGTCGAACGTATTAAAGAAGTCATACGGCGTCGGATGCTTGTACAGCCACCGCAAGCCGTAGGTGCGGTACGACGACAGAAAGGCCGTGTCGCCGAGCAGCGCGCGAAGGGCGATCATGTTCGTCGCCATCTTGTCGTAGGTCGCCACCGAGTAGGCCGGCGTATCGAACGGATACTGATCGCCCGGCCGCATGAGCGGAACTTCGCCGTCGGTGCGCGCGAAGGTGAGATACGCCTCACGCGCGAGGCGCTCGCGGTCGTACCCCTTGAAATAGGCCTGCATCCCCTCGGCCTGATTGAAGCGCGTGAGGCCTTCATCCTGCCAGCCGAAGCGTCGTTCATCGGAGCCGACCTGCATCGGAAACCACATGTGCGCCGTCTCGTGGACCTGCACCGAGTACAGCGACAGCGTGTCGCGCGGGCCACCGATGCACGTCAACATCGGATATTCCATCCCGGAGCATGACACCGGACCCTCGAGAGCGGTCATCTGTGTCCAGGGATAGTTCCACAAATAGTTGGACAAGAATTGGACAACCGAACGCTCGTATTCGGCGCTCTTGTCCCAGGACCACCGGCGCGCCTCGGGCCGATAGAACGTGTAGATCATCGTCGAGTCGGGACGATGATCGCCGTCGCGATCGCCGACCGCGGCAACCGTGGCGTCCCACAAATACTTGGCTGAGGCCCCCCACGCGAAGTCGCGCACGTTCTGCGCGCGAAAGCGCCAGACGAGCGCCGCGTCCAATCCGGTGCTCGTCGCCTTGTTGCCGCCGGCGCCGCGGTCCTGCTCGCGCACGACGCGCACCACGGCGCCGGTGCGTCGCGCCTCGGCAAGGCGGTCGCGCGTTTGCTTCGACAGCACGTCGTTCGGGTTGGTGAGCTCGCCCGTCGCGGCGACGAGCCAGCCTTGCGGCACCGTGAGATTCACGTCGTAGTCCGCGTAGTCCATGTAGAACTCGGCGGTGCCCAGGTATGGGTCCGTCTGCCAGCCGTTCACGTCGTCGTACACGGCCATCTGCGGATACCAGTACGCGACCATGTAGGCGTCGCCGGTGGTGCCTTCGCGCGGTGCACCGTCCGGCGGTACCTGGAACGCCCACGCGACGTCGAGATCGAGCGAGTCGTGCGGCGAGAGCGCGCGCGGCAGATTGATGCGCATGACCGTGCCGTCGATGGCGAATCCTGTCCCCGTGTCACGGCGCGCCAGGGCCTGGCTCCACGCCGCCACTCGCAGGATCTCCGTGCCGGCCGTTACCGGGGTCGGCACCGTGCGCGCGGCGCCCGGCATGAACAAATTCTGATTCAAAAATACATATACCTTGCGCAGCGTATCCGGCGACCGGTTGAAATACCGCACTGTTTCGCGGCCGTTGACCTGATTGGTCGTCGGCACCAACTCGGCGTCGATGTGGTATCGCGCGAATTGCTGCCAGTATTTGGCCCCCGGCTCGCCGGTGCGTGTGCGCGTGCCGCGTGCGACCGCGCGCGCGAAGGCCTGGGTCTCGAACACCGGATAGGGCCGCGGGCGCGACGACCCGCTTGCAGTTGTCACTGGCGCCGGCGCCGGTGCCGGCGTCCGCCCCGGCAGGTACGTCGCGAGCTTGGCGCATCCCGTCACAGTCGCCGCGCCGAGTGCCGCGACCATCGGCAATCCGCGAAATGATTGGAGAATTCTCATGATATAAACTTTAGTTTGGCGTGGCGCGCTCGTCGCGGACGGGATAGGGTAATGCCGCTGCTCCCTCCGCCATCTCACGCCACCGGAAACGCCCATGTCTCGACGCCCGCACCGACGCTCGATGCTCGCATTCGGCGCGCTGATCTCCGTCGCCGGATCGCCGCCGCTCGTCGCGCAGCATCCGCCGCTGACGCCGCCGCCCGAGAAGTATGGGCGATGGGAAACGGTGATCCCGAACGCCGGTGGCGCGGCCGTCGAGCGCGTGCTCGGCATGCAGACGGTACACGCGGTCCTCCTGCCGTCGGGCAAGGTGCTCTGGGCGAGCGGCAGCAGTTGGCGCAACCACGACAGCGTGCAGCATTACCCGAATGTGCCTCAACCGAAAGCGGGAACGGGCTTGTTCGATCGCGCGCTCGATCCGTTCGAGATCCACAAGCTCCAAACCTACTACGAGCTGGTGAACAACGTCGGGATCTACGATCCCGAACGGAACACGTTCTACCGCATTCCGCACCCGGTGCCAGTACTGGAGCCGGCGGATCACACGCACTTCGTGCCCAGCGATTTGTTTTGCACGGGACATCTGCATCTGCCCGACGGCAGCGTTCTCTTCGTCGGCGGTACGCAGTACTACTACCCGTATCGCACGGGCAATCGCTCGACGTGGATATTCGACTGGCGAAAGGAAGCGACCATTCGCTGGCCGTCCGTCGATTGGCAGCGGATGCCGAATCCGCCGGCGAATCCGTGGATCTTCGCCGGGCTCATGCCGCGCGGCCGCTGGTACCCGAGTATCGTGCCGCTGCTCGACGGACGCATGGCGGTGTTCGGCGGATTCGTCGGCTTCGACCCGCCGCCCGACACGGTCATGTACCGCTTCGAGATGAACCGAACGATCGACATCTTCGATCCCGGCAAGTTCAAGGCGGCGACGCCGGGCACGGCGTGGGAATCGATCGACGTGAGCGGCACACCCAACAGTCCATTCACAAATCTGATCAATCCAACATTCACGCCCGACAGCCCCAAAGAGTGCGACGCCCGCTGCGTGAAGGACAATCAGTACGACACGTTCAAGTTGTATCCGGAGAACTACGTCATGCCGGATGGGCGCATCTACATGACGCAGGAGGGCGATTGGGTGAGTCTGCGTACCGGCAGCACGGCGTACATGCGCCGCACGCAGCACACTTACTGGGTGACGATCGGAGGAAGGCCGGGTGCCTCGACCATCGCGTTCGCGAACGGGCCCGCACGGCCCGACACGATCACGTCCTACGGCACGACCTATCTCGATCCAAACACGCACAACATCACGCTGCTGGGTGGACAACCCACGTCGGCCGGCACGTATCTGCCGATGAACACAGCGAACCAAACGCTCAATCCACCGACCTCGCCGCCGACGCACTTCGCGGGCGGCCGCGGCAGCCGAAAGCGTGAGGAGTTTCTGTATCGCCCGGGCACGCCGGCAGGTGGATCGTGGACGCTCGACCCCGACTTCCTCGGTGATTCACCGCAGGACGATCGCACGATGCACTACGCCATCACGCTGCCGACGCATCAGGTGCTGATCATCAACGGCGGCAATTACGACTTCTACGGACCGGTGTACTATCCGCTGCTGCTCACGCCAAAGTACAGCGGCGGCAAGTTCGTCTCCTATGAGAAAACTCGCATGAGCGAGGGCGTCGAGCCACGGCTGTATCACAACACCGCGCTCCTGTTGCCCGACGGCCGCATTCTCGTGTCCGGCGGCAACACGGCGCGTGCGAGCGTGCGCGCGCGGGCCACGCTCGCGACGAGCGCGGGGCCTGGCCAGCAGCCGAAGCCGAATCTCTCGCTGGTCGACGTGGACATGTACTTCTTCGGCGACGGGCCCATGGGCAAAGGACAGCCGGGGATGCAAACGCTGCCCACCGAGGATTGGGTGGCCGAGATGTACAGTCCGCCGTATTTGTTCATCGACGGGACACGCCGCGCGGCGATTGCGACGATCCGTCCATCGAACACGCCGCGCGGCTATCGGTTCGATGCGCAGATCGGCGGCAAGACGTATTACCTCGTGCACAGCGAGCAGACGTATCGCATGACGCTGACCGGGCTGCCGGAAACCTGCGGCGGCGGTACGCCCAGCCTGTCGATGATCAAGCTCTCTTCGGCCACACACGGCTGGGAGAACGGGCAAGCGTTTCTCGACATCGACATGCATGCCGTGCCGGGCGCGCCGAGCGACGTCGAGTTCCGCATGCCGAACGCGCACGCGGCGGACATGCCGCCCGCGTATTACATGCTGTTCTATGTCGACTGCCACGGGAAGCCGGCGGTGGCGCGGATGGTTCGGTTCGATGATTCGGCGGCGGCGCCGTAGTAGGGCTGTCATCGCAAGAGAAAGCGGGTATGTCATCCCGAGCGGAGGCGCGCGGCGCCGAAGTCGAGGGACCCCCTTCTCAGCGGAGCGCTGTGTACGACTCCTCCGTCGGGACGGGGGTCCTTCGACTCGCTCGCTGCGCTCACTCGCTCAGGATGACGGAGGTCCCGCTAAGCGTTTCGCCGCGCCGAGCCGTATACTCAGCAATCCCTCCCCCGGCTTGCTGGAGAGCCCGCGTCATGCTGAGAAATACTCCCGTTCGCTTCGCCGCCGCGACGATGCTGTTGCTCGCGCCGGTGTATCTCCTTCCCGCGCAGCAAAACAAGCAAACGTCCCCCGTCGTCGCGCCCCAGGGCGCGGCAAAGTCCGATCCGGGCGCCAAGAAAGTGCTCGGGCTCGCCGACATCGGCCGCTGGAAGCGCATTGGCGCCGCCGCACTGTCGCCCGACGGCAAGTGGATGACCTACACCTACACGCCGAACGAGGGCGACGACACGCTGTTCGTGCGCCAGCTCGACGGCGACAAGCTGTTCACGATTCCCGGCGGCTCCGGGCCGCAGATCGCGGACGATTCACGGCACGTCGGCTATTTCGTCACGCCACCGAGCGAGGGCCGTGGCGGACGCGGTGGCCGGGGCGGTGGTCGGGGCGGCGCACCCACGGTCGTCTCCTTCAACGGTCCGGCGCGCCGCTTCGAGCTGCTCGATCTGTCGACCGGCGAAAAGTACCAGGTACCGGACGCGGCGACATTCAAGTTCTCTAAAGGCTCGAAGTTCGTCGCCGTCCGCGCCAACAAGGCGAACTTCACGGCGAAGAACAACGGGTCTGATCTCGTGCTTCGCGAGCTCGCCTCGGGGGTCGTCCAGAACATCGGCAACGTGAGTCAGTACGACTTCGACGACGCGGGCCGCATGCTCGCGTACACGGTCGATGCCGCCGAGCGCATGGGCAACGGCGTGTATGTCGTCGACCTGGCGACGAGCCAGTCGAAGGTGCTGAGCTCGAGCGCCGCCGACTACGATCAGCTCGCGTGGGCCGACAAGTCGACGTCGCTCGCCGTGTTGCGCGGCGACAAGAAGTCCGGCGAAGCGCAGCGCGACAACACGCTGCTCGTGTGGCGCGATGCGGCTGCGGCCAACCCGCAAATGACCGTCTACGATCCGTCGAAAGACGCGTCGTTCCCCAAGGGCTACGTCGTGAGCGAGATGGGCGCGCTGCGTTGGACGCGCGACGGTTCTCGCGTGTACGTCGGCCTCAAGGAACAGGAAGCCGACACCGTGGCACGCGCCGCGGGTGCCGAGCCGAAGGCGAATGTCGACGTGTGGCATTGGAAGGATCCCGAAGTGCAGTCGGTACAGATCATTCGCCTGGCGCAGGAGCGCCGCGCCACGCTGCCCGCGGTATTCAACGTCGCGTCGGGCAAGTTGGTGCGCGTGTCTGACGAGGTGATGCGCAATGTGACGCCGACACCCGATCCGCGCTACGCGATCGGCCGCATCGACACCACGTATCGCGGTGAAGTGCAGTGGGGCGGCAGCAAGGCGGACTACTATCGCGTGAACACCGAAACGGGCGAGCGCTCGCTCATCGATCGCGGTCTCACACGCACGATGGGCAGCTCGCCCGACGGCCAGTGGTTCCTCTATCTCAAGAACAAGAACGTCATCGCCTACAACGTCGAGTCGGGCCGCTCCGTCACACTCGGCGCCGGCATGAGCTTTGTCGATGCCGAAGACGATCATCCGTATGAGAAGCCGGTCTACGGCGTTGCGGGCTGGTCGAAGGACGGCAAGTCGGTGATTCTCGACGAGCGTTTCGATTTGTACAGCGTGCCGCTCGACGGCGGGAAGCCAGTCAACCTCACCGGCGGCGTTGGCGATGCGCAGCAGATCGTCTTCCGCCTCGTTCGGTTGGATCGCCCCAGTGCGGGTGGCCGCGGCGGCCGCGGCGGTGGCGCGTTCGGGGGCGCCCCGCAGACCGAGGACGACGGTGTCGATCTCTCGAAGCCTCTGCTCGTCTCGGCGTACGGCGAGTGGACGAAGAAGTCGGGCTACTACACGGTGCAGCCTGGCGCCAAGCCTGCGCCGCTCGTGTTCGCGGACGAGAAGATCGGTGACGCCGTCAAGGCGGAGAACGCCGACCGCGTGATCTTCACGAAGCAGACGTTCTCGATGGTCCCCGACTATTACGTGGCGACCACGAGCTTCGCCTCGCCGCGCAAAGTGACGGACGCCGATCCATTCATCGACGAGTACGCGTGGGGCTCGAAGAAGCTCGTTGATTTCAAGAACTCGAAAGGCCAGCATTTGCAGGGCACGCTGACGCTGCCGGCGAACTACCAGCCGGGCAAGAAGTATCCGATGCTCGTGTACTTCTACGAGAAGCTGTCGGACACGCACCACGCGTTCCCGATGCCGGTGTTCGACGACCGGCCGCACTTCGCCGAGTACGCGAGCGACGGCTATGTCGTGTTCGAGCCGGACATCGTGTACGAAACGGGACATCCGGGCACGTCGGCGCTGGACTGCGTCACGAGCGGCGTGAAGAAGGTGATCGAGCTGGGCTACGCGGATCCCGATCACATCGGCATTCAGGGCCACAGCTGGGGCGGATATGAGACTTCTTATATCCTCACCCACAGCAAGATGTTCGCGGCCGTCGTCACGGGCGCGCCGCCGACCAATCTCGTGAGCTTCTACGACGAGACGTATCCCGGCTCGGGTACGCTGCAGCAGGGAATCGTCGAAGTCGGCCAGGTGCGCATGGGCACGAATCCGTTCGACAATCTCCAGCTGTTCGAGGACCAGTCGGCGCTCTATCACGTCCGCGACATCACGGCGCCGTTCCTGATCCTGCACGGCACGGCGGACAACGCCGTCGATTGGCACCAGGGGCTCGAGCTATACGGCGCCGCGCGCCGCTGGGGCAAGCACGTGATTCTGCTGTCGTACCCGGGCGAGCCGCATCACCTGGCGCGCAAGGAGAATCAGAAGGATTTCCAGGAGCGCATGAAGCAGTTCTTCGATCACTACCTCAAGGGCACCCCGGCACCGAAGTGGATGACGGACGGCGTTCCGCAGACGAAGAAGGGCGGTCCGATTCAGTAGTTCGTTAAATAGTTGTCATCCCGAGCGAGCGTTAGCGAGTCGAGGGACCCCCGTCCCGGCGGAGAAACTCTCCTCCGCGCACGGAGGTCCTTCGACTTCGGCGCTGCGCGCCTTCGCTCAGGATGACAGCGCTCGCAATGCGATCACCCCATGTCGAGCACGAGTGAAACGGCGGTGGTGAGACGCGACCAACGTTCCGTCTCCGTCTCGAGTTGGCGACGACCGGTGCGCGTGAGCTCGTAGTACTTGGCGCGGCGATTGTTTTCGGACGCGCCCCATTCCGCGCGAATCCATCCTTGCCGCTCGAGACGGTGCAGCGCGGGATAGAGCGAGCCCTGAGGAACCTGCAGCGTCGCGCGCGAGACCTGATGCAGCCGCTCGGAGATGGCCCAGCCATGCTGTGGCCCGAGCGACAGCGCCTTGAGGATGAGCAGATCGAGCGTTCCCTGCGGCAGATCGAGCTTGTCGTCGTCCATGTCGGTTTCCTCGAGTTCCCTTTGCGCTTCTACAAGAGATGATACGCCAGGCCCTGTAGAAGTACAAGGGAAGGGAGGTTGCGTCCCCCTCCGTCGGCCATACATTGGCAGCACGCTCGACGATCGCCGAGGACTCTATGATCGCAGCCGCCGACAGCGCCAGTCTTTTGCTCAAGCTCTACGAGCTACGCACCGAAGCCACGCTCCGGCGCGCTCGCGCCTGGTTCGCGTTCGAGTTCCATCCGAAATCGGCCGGCGACGTGCTGCACACCTGGCTCGGGCCGGGGCACGAGAGCGCACCGTATCGCATGGTCACGACGTACTGGGACATGGCGGCGTCGCTCGTCGTCGAAGGCGCGATCGAGTCCGACATGTTCAACAGCGCGAACACCGAGCATGTCGCCACCTACGTCAAGCTGCGTCCCTATCTCCCGGAAATCCGGGCGAAGACCGGCTATCCCGACTACCTCGGCAGTCTCGAGCGCGTCGTTACGTCGATGCCGAACTCGGAGGGCCGCATGCAGATCGTCGCGCGGTACTTCGAGCGGCAGGCATCGCTCGCGGCCGACGGCCGCCAGGCGCCCGCATGGTCGCCGTCCTCCGACGCGCGTCTATCATAGATCTCTAATGCCACCCACCGAGGCGGACATGCGATTCGCCCCGACGCTCGCCGCCATCATCTTTGCCGCGCCCATCCTGCTTCAGGCGCAAAGCGACTCGCTGCACGCCGGAGAACGCGTCCGCGTTCGCGTCGGCGCCTCGAGCCGCAACACCAGCGCGTACATCGGGAACTTGAGCGCGCTGTCGCGCGACTCGCTCATCCTCGGCATTCCTGGCGGCAAGGGAAGCGTGGTGCTACTGCGGCCGGCCATCACGGAAGTCGCGATCAGCGACGGACATCAGTCACGCTGGTCGCAGCTGCCGTATGCCTTGCCGCTCGCGATCTCGACGCTGACGATCGCGGCACTGCCGACCGTGCACGGCAGCGTCGGCGCACATCTGAACACTGAGCGCTATCTGCTGCTCGGCACCAACGCGTTGTTGATCGGGCGCGTCCTGCTGCGCCCGTTGCCAGAGCGGTGGCGGCCGCTCAACTCGTGGTTGGAGCAGGCGCCGTAACTACACCTCACTGTCATCCCGAGCGGAGGCGCGAAGCGCCGGAGTCGAGGGACCCCCGTCCCGGCGGAGGAGCAGCGCTCGGCACCGACAGGGGTCCTTCCTCTTCGCTACGCTCAGGGTCAGGACGACAACGACTCGGCCAATGCGCCGAGGAATCGCTCAACGCGCGATTCCTCGGCGTTGTACCCCATGACGCCGACGCGCCAGACTTTGCCCGCGAGCGCTCCGAGTCCGCCGCTCATCTCCACGCCGCGCTCGAGCATGCGGCTACGTACCTTCGCTTCATCGACGCCGTCGGGCACCGAGAGCACGTTGATCGTCGGCGCGCGATTCGCCTGCGGCGTGAACAGCGAAATCCCGAGCTTCTCGAGACCGCGCATCAACGCGGCTTGCGCCTTCGCGTGGCGCGCCCAGCGATTCTCCAATCCTTCCTCGAGAATCAGGCGAAGCGCCTCGTGAAATCCGTAGATGTTCGAGATCGGCGCCGTGTGATGGAACGCGCGCTTGCGTGACGATGCATCCTCGCTCCAGTACTGGAACAGGAGCGAGAGATCCATGTACCACGTCGTCGGCGGCTTCTTGCGCGCCTTCACCGCGTTCATCGCTCGTGCGCTCACGGTGATCGGTCCGAGTCCCGGCGGCGCGCCGAGACACTTCTGCGTGCACGATCCGGCGGCGTCGATGCCAAGCGCGTCAATGTCGATCGGCACGCCGCCGAGCGACGTCACGCAGTCCATCATGACGAGCGCGTCGTGCTTGCGCGCGACTTCAACCATCGGCGCGATCGGCTGACACGCGCCAGTTGTCGTCTCCAGATGCACGAATGCCAATAGCTTTGTGCGCTTCTCACCGAGCGCCTTGTCGACGTCGGCCGGATCGACGATCTCGCCGGGCGGCACTTCGAGCGTCCGCACGTCCGCGCCGGCGCGCCGCGCCAACTCGGCGAGCCGATTGCCGAAGTACCCGCCGACGCACACGACCGCGCGATCGCCCGGCTCGAGCAGGTTGAGCATGATCGTCTCGAGCCCGGCCGAGCCGGTGCCCGAGATCGGCACCGTGTGATGATTCTGCGTGCGATACACCTGACGCAGTCCGTCCATCGTCTCGTCCATGAGCTCGACGAAGTACGGATCGAGATGTCCGACGACAGGACGGCTCATCGCGGCGAGCACGCGCGGATCGGGATTGCTTGGGCCCGGACCAAAAAGCAGCCGTTCGGGCGGATTGAGCTCGGAGAGTGTGCGGGTCATTTCAACAATCTATTTGGTCGAAACCCGCCGCGTGTCGCCGAGATCGACTGTCGGCGCGAAGGTCGGCCTGCGCCGAGCCGGCGCCGTTTGCTCGAATGCAAACGCGAGCTTGAGCAGTGTCGCTTCCGTCCATGCCGGGCCAACGAATGACAATCCGACGGGCAATCCGTGTACGAATCCCATCGGGACGGTGATGTGCGGATAGCCCGCGACCGCCGCCGGCGATGTGAACGAGCCGCGTCCGCCCGCATCGCCATTCACGAGATCGATCAGATCCGCCGGCCCCTGCGTCGGCGCGACGATCGCGTCGAGCGTGTACTCCTTCACCGTCGCGTCGATGCCCTGCGTGCCCATCAGTCGATGATTGGCCGCCAGCTCATCACGATACTTCTTCTCGGTGAGCGGCCCTTTCTTCTCGGCCATCTCCATGATCTCCTGGCCGAAGAACTCGAGCTCGCGTGACGCGTTCCGCGTGTTGAACGCCATCACCTCGGCGAGCGAACGCACCGTGACGTTGGGCCTGAGCCGTCCGAGATACGCGTTGAGATCCGCCTTGAATTCGTAGAGCAGCACGTCGAACTCGGAGTCGTCGGCTTTGCCGGCGGTGGTGATGTCGGCGGGATCGACGATCGTGGCTCCTTGCCGCTTCATCAGATCGAGCGCGGCTTCGAACACCTTGTCCGTCTCGGCGTGATACCCGGTGAAGTGCTTGCGTGCGACGCCTATGCGCGCACCGCGCAATCCATCGCGATCGAGCGCGCTCGTGTAATCGGTGCGCGAGCGTCCGGCGCTGGGGCGCGTCGCCGCGTCGCGCGAATCAACTCCGGTGAGGGCGCCGAGGAGGATGGCGGCGTCGCGTACGGTGCGGGCCATCGGTCCGGCGGTGTCCTGACTGTGTGAGATCGGAACGATTCCGGAGCGTCCGATCAATCCCACGGTCGGCTTGATTCCAACAAGTCCCGCCGCGGCTGACGGCGACGTGACTGAGCCGTCGGTCTCGGTGCCGATCGCGGCCGCGCAATAACTTGCCGACGCCGCGGTTCCCGAGCCCGAGCTCGAACCGGACGGTGTGCGATCGAGCGCGTAGGGATTGTGCGTCTGCCCTCCGCGCCCGCTCCAGCCGCTCGTCGAATGCGTCGAGCGAAAGTTGGCCCACTCGCTCAAGTTCGTTTTCCCGACGATCACGGCGCCCGCCGCTCGCAACCGCTCGGCGACCCAGGAATCGCGCGCCGCGATACTGTCCGCAAGCGCGAGCGAGCCGGCCGTGGTGTGCATGCGGTCGCCGGTGTCGATGTTGTCTTTTATGAGAACTGGAATGCCGTGCATCGGACCCCGCACGCGACCGGCCTTGCGTTCGCCGTCGAGCTGCGCGGCGATCGATCCCGCGTCGGGATTGAGCTCGATGACCGCATTGAGCGCGGGACCGCGCTGGTCCAGCGCGTCGATGCGTCCAAGGTACTGTTGCACGAGCGACTGCGACGTGTCGCGTCCGTCGCGCATGCGTGCCTGCAAGTCGTCGATCGTCGCCTCCTCGAGCGCGAACGCGGGGACTTGATGACCGTCACGCCTCGTGCGCGGGACAGCGTGGGCCGCGATGGCGCCGGCGACCGCCGTTCCGACGAACGCGCGGCGGGTCACGTGTGGTTCGGATTTCGTACCGTCTTCGTCACGCATTGTCGTCCTGTGGGCTATTCGGTCACGACAAGTTGCGGCTCAGGGCGGCGTGGGTCCAGCTCACCCGCCACCATTCAGCTGTCGCAGCTCTTCAAGGACGAGATGGACGGGCTTGGCGCGGCGACGCTCAGGCATCGCGCGACGGCATTGCACATTCGAGAGTTCTGTAAACTGCTCGAGCGTGGCCCCGAAAATCTCAGTGCCACGCCCGAAGCGGAGGAGATCGGCGCCTGAAGCGTCGTGACGCTTACCGCTTGGCCGCGGCCTTCTCCTGCTGTTCCTGCGTCTGATCGACCACGAAGCTGCCCACGTCCTGCTGATACACGACGCCGGGCTTGAGCGTCACGAAGATCGCGTTCTGCGTGGCGACCACCGCCATCGAATGGTCGAAGCAATCCTTGTACGTGATGTGCTCGATGTGCTCCGGCGCGATCTCCGAGAGCACAGTCACGGGCGGATACGTGAAGCGAGCGCCAGGCGGCACGCCGACGAGCGCGCGCGCCGCGGCCATGCCGGTCGGACGCAACGGCAGACGAATGTGCTTGCCGTTCACCCAGATCTCCTGCACGCCGGTGGCGCAGCCGCCCTTGCTCTCGAGCATCGCGGGCCGAAGCTGCTTCACGACTTCCCACCCGTTGTCCATGCTCGGACGATCGGCCGACTCGATCTCGTCCGCATCGAGCTCGTACGTCATGAAGCGCGACGGACTGCGCGACGCCGTGACCTGCACGGCGCCCAGGGTGTTCGTCGTGGACGGAACGCGGAGAACGAGGTTCGCCGTATCCTTCGGTCCAACATCGAAGAACCGGTCGCCGCGGCGGAACCCGATCTTGCGAATCGTGACGTTGAAGTCGGTCGAGTCCTTGACACTGACCGGCAAGATGCCGTGTCCCTGATCGTCCGTCGTACCGCGCGCCACGACGTCGTGCAGGCCGCGCGTGAGCGTGATCTCCGCGCTCGCGAGCGGTGCTCCGGTGGCCGAGTCGGTGGCGGTGACGCGAACGAAGGCGTTGGGAGCGGTTTGGGCGCCGGCGGTTGAGGCGATGCCGGCCGTGATGGCGAGGGCGCAGAGCGGAGCGACGAGACGCATGGAATCTCCCGCGAGGGGAATGTCAGTTCAAAACTGTATGCAATACCCCGGCCCTGCGCAATTTGGTCCTTTGGCCCACGGCCAGCGGCTACGGAATCAGAAGTACTTTGCCCGTCGTCTTGCGTCCGGCGAGCGCCGTTTGCGCATCGGCCGCCCTTTCCAGCGGGAACTCGGCCCCAATGCGCACCGAGAGCTCGCCGCGCTCGATCCAACCGAGCAGATCATTGGCGCGCGACACGAGCGCTTCGCGCGACGCGACGTAGTCGTTGAGCGTCGGCCGCGTGAGAAACAGCGAACCTTTGCGATTTAGAATTTGTGGATCGAATGCGGGGACTGGTCCGCTCGACTGGCCGAAGAGGGCGAGCAGCCCGCGGCGCTCGAGGCAGTCGAGCGATTTGTCGAACGTCGTCTTGCCGACCGAATCGTAGACGACGTTCACGCCGGCGCCGTTCGTGATGCGCTTTGTTTCCGCGACAAAATCCTGCGAGGTGTAGTCGATCATCTCGTCGGCGCCGGCTTTGTGCGCGAGCTCGCGCTTCTCCGGCGTCGATGCAGTACCGATCACCAACGCGCCGCGGCGCTTCGCCATCTGGCACAGCAGCAACCCGACACCGCCGGCAGCCGCGTGAACGAGGCATGCGTCGCCTTTCGCGAGCGGATACGTCGAGTGCGACAGGTAGTGTGCGGTGAGTCCCTGCAACCACGCGGCAGCCGCGATCTTGGTCTCGACCCCGTCGGGAATGCGCACGGCTTTTTCCGCGAGCACGACCGCGCGCTGCGCGTATGCGCCTTTGACGCTCTGCGACACGACGCGATCGCCGACTTTGAACTCCTTGACGTCGGAACCCACCGCGCGAACGGTACCCGCTGCTTCCGATCCCGGAGTGAAGGGTCGTTGCATCTGGTACTGGCCTTGGCGCTGGTAGATCTCGATGAAATTGAGTCCGACCGCCTGCACGTCGATGAGCACTTCGCCCGCGGCCGCCGTCGGTTCGTCGACGTCTTCGTAGCGAAGTACGTCCGGCCCACCTGTTTCATGTATTCGTATTGCTTTCACGATCCGCCGCCCATGCGCCTATACGCCCACACGCCCATACGCCCGCCTTACCTCAACATTGCTTTCGCGATCGTCTGCAGCTGCATGTTGCTCGTGCCTTCGTAGATCGCGCCGATCTTCGCGTCGCGATAGAACTTCTCGGCCGGATAATCCTTGGTGTACCCGTAGCCGCCGAAGAGCTCGAGCGAGATCGATGTCACGCGCTCGGCCACCTGCGACGAGAAGAGCTTGGCCATCGCGCCTTCCATCGCGATGTCCTTGCCCGCGTCCTTGAGCCGCGCGGCGTTGTACACCATGAGGCGTGCCGCCTCGAGCTCCGTGCGGGCTTGAGCAAGCTGGAATTGAATTCCTTGAAAGTCCGCGAGCTTCTTGCCGAATTGTGAACGCTCTTTCACATATTCGGTCGCGGCGTGGAGCGCGCCGGCGGCAACGCCGATCATCTGCGCGCCGATGCCGATGCGTCCTTCGTTCAGTGTTTCGATGGCGATCTTGTAGCCCTGGCCCACGGGACCGAGCACGTTCTCCGCGGGCACCTCGACGTCGTCGAGGATGAGCTCCGTCGTGCTCGAGGCGCGAATGCCGAGCTTGTCCTCTTTCTTGCCGACGGCGAAGCCCTTGAAGCCGCGCTCGACGACGAATGCCGTGATGCCCTTGTAGCCGGCCGACGGATTCGCGTTCGCGAAGACGACGTAGACTTGCGCCTCGGCGCCGTTCGTGATCCACATCTTGCGGCCGTTCAGAATCCACGTGTCGCCGCGCTGCTCGGCGCGCGTCTGCATGCCGAACGCGTCGGAACCGGACGAAGGCTCGGACAGCGCATACGCACCGACCTTTTCTCCGGTGAGCTGCGGCAGGTAGCGGCGCTTGATGTCGTCGGAGCCGTAGGTGCGAATCGGAAAGTTGACGAGCGTGTTCTGCACATCCATCAGGATCGCCGCCGCGGGATCGACCTTGCTGAGCTCCTCGACGCCGAGCGCGATCATGAAGCACGAGCCGCCGGCGCCGCCGTATTCCTCGGCGACCTCGATGCCCATCAAGCCCATGTCGAAGAACTTCGTGATCAGCGCGGGATCGATCTTGCCGTCGCGTTCCATCCGTTGCACGCGCGGCCGGACTTCCTCGTCGGCGAAGCCGGCGACGGCGTCGCGAAACAGTGTCTCGTCGTCGGAGAGTATCGTCAGCGGCGAGCCGGGTTGTGCGGTGTCGGTGGGCATACTGAAGACTAGCTCAGGCGGTTGTCGGAGGGCGACAACTCGGCGTTCGCGATCGTCGCCGCGCATGCGGGGCCACACGTGCCGATGCACTGCGCGGCGTCCCAGCAGCGGCCGCCGACGTCGTCGCTCACGTTCGTGATGAGCTCGACACCGGCGCGCTCGGCAATGACTTCAGCGAGCTGGCGATTCACGCCGAACGCCGGCGTCACGCGAAAAAGTATTCCCGGAAATTTCGCAGCGGCTTCGCTCACCAAGCGCGGAATGTCGCGCGTGGAGTGCTTGCCGGGCGAAAGCATGTAGGGGAACGCGATGACTTCCGTGGCGCCCGCCTCGACGCACGCGGCGAACGTCTGCTCGATCGACGGCTCGGCGAGCTCCATGTGGGCGAAGCGAACGAGCACCGCGTCGCCGACCATGCTTTGCAGCAGGTTGGCGACGCAGGACAGCATGTGATTGGCCTCGGCGCGGACAGAGCCGTGGTCGATGATCAGGATGGCGCGCATGGAGTAAATATGGCATCGGAACGCGCGGAGGGTATGTGTCCGCGCTCCGTGTCATCGCGAGCGGAGGCGCGCAGCGCCGAAGTCGAGGGAACCCCTTCTCAGCGGAGCGCTGCATAAAGCTCCTCCGTCGGGACGGGGGTCCCTCGACTCTCCTTCGCTACGCTCAGGGTCGCTCGGGATGACAACAATCAGAAGAACGTCTTCGCCCGTCCCAAGAGCTCGATGATCTGCGCGTCCGCCATCCCGCGCCAATCATCCGGGCACGGCCACAGTCGCCGCCGGCCGACGCGCGACGCGAAGATCAAACCAGGGTTCTTCGTTTGCGGCAGGAAGTCCCACTCGAGCGCCAGCTCCATGCTCCACGTGGCCTCGTCATAGACCTCCCATTCCGTGCCGCGATCGTCGAGCAAGAGGCGAGCGCGGTCTTCGGGTGTGACCCAGTAGGAGGCGCTCTTGGCGGACGCCGCATCCAATCGCATTCGAACCAAGCCATGATTCCCGACGGGTGGGACTTGCGGTCCGTCACCCGAGCGTCACTACGCTTCTCGCCGTGCCGCGCCTTCGCGACTCGCTCCGTTTAGCGCTTCAAATATCGGAATACGGAGGGCGCGAGAATCGTTCCGCGCACTTACGCGCGAAACACGTCGAGCGCGAGGTCGACCTTTCCGAAGGGAGCCGATACCTGCACGCCTTGCACGACCGGCCGCACGCGATCGAGCATCTCGCGCGCGATCGCGATGCCTTCGGCGACTGCATGCTCTTTCGACTGCTCATTCGCGCGGCGCATGCGAGCGATCACCTCGTTCGGCACGGAGACGCCCGGCACTTCGTTCGCGAGGAACTCCGCGTTGCGCACGGAGACAAGCGGCCAGATCCCCGCGACGATCGGAATGTGCGTGTCGCCCAGGCGGCCGACGAATCGCTCGAGCTGTTCCGCGTCGAACACCGGCTGTGTGATCGCGAACTCGGCGCCCGCTTCGACCTTCCACTCGAAGCGCCGAAGCTCCTGTTCCAGATCGATCGCGACGGGATTCACGCCGACGCCCATCACGAAGCGCGTTGGCTGGCCGATCGGATTGCCGCCCGGATCCATACCATGATTCAGGTTGTTGACCAGGTTGGTCAACCCGATCGAATCGACGTCGAAGACCGCCGTCGCGTCGGGGTACGGGCCCATCTTCGGCGGATCACCCGTGACGATGAGCAAATTGCGAAGACCGACGGCCGATGCGCCGAGCAAATCGCTCAGCATGCCGAGGAGGTTGCGATCGCGGCAGGCGTAGTGCGTGACGGTCTCGATGCCGACCTGCTGCTCGATCAACACGCTCGTCATGAGCGCGCCCATGCGGCTCTGCGCGCGCGGACCGTCGGGGACGTTCACCGCGTCGACGCCCGCGGTCTTGAGCTTGGCGACGTCGCTCAGCATGCGCGTGGCGTCGACGCCGCGCGGCGGAACGATTTCGACGGACGAGACGAACTGGTTGGCGTCGAGCTTCTTGGCCCAGCGGGATCGTTGGGAGAATTCGATCGGCGCCGGGCGTTGGGCGTCCGAGCTCGTCGTTGGGCGTTGGGCGTTGGGCGCTGGTTGCTGGGCGACGAGCCGAGGAGCCAACGGACGAATGCCCTCGACCATCGCGTGGATGTGGTCGGGCGTCGTCCCGCAGCAGCCACCGACGATCTTGGCGCCGGCCTGCACGAGATGCCGCGCATACGTCGCCATGTACTCGGGGCTGGCCATGTACATGCTGCGGCCGCCGACGTCGCGCGGCATGCCGGCGTTCGGTTGCGCGCTCAGCTTTCGTCGCGTGGCGGGCGCCATCTTCTCGATGCACTCGAGAATTGTCTGTGGACCGACGGAGCAGTTGAGCCCGATGATGTCCGCGCCCCATGCATCGAGCTCGCGCACGACGTCTTCGGGTGACGCGCCGTACGGCGTGCGGCAGTCGGCGCCGATCGTCATCTGCGCGACCACAGGCTTGTCGGGCGCGACGGCGCGGGCGGCGCGAATCGCCTGCTCGATCTCCTCGAGATCGCCGAACGTTTCGAGAATGAAAAGATCGACGCCGCCGTCGGCAAGCCCTTCCATCTGCTCGCGGAAGAAGCCGCATGCCTCGTCCTTGCTCGTCGGACCGAACGGCTCGAGGCGGAGACCGAGTGGGCCGACGGCACCGGCGACGAGCGCGCGATCGCCCGCCGCTTCGCGCGCGACCTGCGCCGCGGCGTAGTTCAGCTCCTTCACCTGCTCCTGCAAGCCGTACTGCGTCAACTTCGGGCGATTGGCGCCGAAGCTGTTCGTCTCGATGACGTCGGCGCCGGCGGCGACGTACTGCTTGTGGATGTCGCGGACGAGATCGGGCTGCCGAAGCGCGAGCTCATCGTAGCACTGGTTGATGAACACACCTTTGCTGTACAGCATGGTGCCCATGGCGCCGTCGAAGACGACGATGGCGGAAGGGTCGAGGAGGCGGTCGATGTTCACAGCTTGTCATCCTCCCGAGCGAAGCGAGTGGAGGATCTGCTCGTATGAACGCCGTTCACAAGCGCAGATCCTCGACTCCTTCGCTGCGCTCGGTCGCGAGGATGACCATTGCGGTGCACTACTACGCCCCCCTCACCGCATAGTACTTCGCCTGTGGATGATGCACGATGATCGCCGCGGTGCTCTGCTCGGGGATCAACTGAAACGCGCTCGTGAGCTCCATGCCGAGCTCGCGCTCGGCCGGCAGAATCTTGAACAGCTGGGCGTGATCCTCGAGGTCCGGACACGCACCATAGCCCCACGAATACCGCTTGCCCTGACCCGCCGGCACGCCCAGATCGTGGCGGAGCTTGCGATGCAGCCACTCGGCGACTGCCTCAGCGGTTTCAACGCTCAAGCCGTGCACGTAAAACGCTTCGGTGTACTCGTTCGCGCCCTGCAACGATTGGAAGCGCTTGTCCGCTTCGTCGCCGACGGAGACGACCTGGAACGCGACGACGTCGACGTCGCCCGATTCGACCGAGCGAAAATAGTCCGCGATGCACAGCCGTTCGCGGCCTTCCTGTCGAGGGAAGTGGAAGCGCGCCAGCTCGCGCGTTGTGCCGTCCTTCGCGTAGCCGTCGGGATCGTACACCAGCAAGTCGTTCCCTGAAGACTGTACGGGGAAGAGACCGTACGTCGCGCGCGGGCGGAGCCACCCGTCGCACTTCGCCGACTCCTTGAGGCGCGCGAGCGTCGGCTCGAACTCCTTCTTCACCATCGCGTCGAACTCCGGCCCCGAGCCGCGCCCGCCCCACTGCAGGCGGTACAACTCATCGAGGTCGAGGAGCGCGAAGACTTCGTCGAGCGGAATGTCGTGCAGCGTCCGCGTACCGAAGAACGGCGCCGACGGAACGGGATTGTCCGCGCTGACGTCGCTGCGCTGGCCGCCCGAGGTGCCCGCCGATTGATCCTTTCCAACATTGGTATTCAAGAACTTGTCATTCTTCGCGTCGGCGATCAGTTGATCGACGAAGCCCTGACGCGTGCCGTCGTCCTGCAGGCGGTCCATCGTCTCCAGACCCTCGAACGCATCCTTGCAGTAGAACACGCCCGAGTCGTAGGCGCGCTCGCCTTCCACGAACAGCGCGCGGCGGCCGAAGCGGCGGTTGATCGCCGCGCCGCCGATCAGCACCGGAATCTGAATCCCGCGGCGATCGAGCTCCTGCACGCACAGCGGCATCTGCTTCGACGTCGAGACGAGCAGCGCCGAGAGGCCGATGGCGTCGGCGTTCACCTCGAGCGCCTTCTCGATGATCGTGTTCACCGGCACCTGCTTGCCCAGGTCGAACACCGTGTAGCCGTTGTTCGAGAGAATGGTGTTGACCAGCGACTTGCCAATGTCGTGCACGTCGCCATAGACGGTCGCGAGCACGACCTTGCCCTTGGTGTAGCCTTCCGCGCGCTCGAGGAATTGTTCGAGATGTTTGACGGCCTTCTTCATCACTTCGGCCGACTGCAGCACGAACGGCAGAATGAGCTCGCCGGCGCCGAATTTGTCGCCGACTTCCTTCATTGCGGGGAGCAGCACGTCGTTGAGGACGCGCACAGGCTGCTCGCGGACGCCGGCGGTGTCGAGCGCGGCTTCGATGCCGTCCTTTTTCCTGTGCACCACCATCCAGTGAACTTTCGCCTCCGGCGAAAGTTCACTGGATGCGTCTATTTGAAGGCCGTCGGCTGCGCCTCCGGCCGCCGCGCCGGTCGCCCGGCCCTCAAAATGCTCGATGAATCGCTGGAGCGCGTCGGGCCGTTTGTTGAACACCAACTCGTCGGCGAGCGCGCGCTCGTCCGCCGGGATCTCCGCATACGGCTGCACGTGCGCCGGATTCACGATCGCCATGTCGAGACCTGCCTCGACACAGTGATGCAGAAAGACGGAGTTGAGCACCGCGCGCGCGTCCGGCGCGAGACCAAAGCTCACGTTCGAAACGCCAAGCGAGGTGTAGACGCCCGGCAGCTCGCGCTTGATCAAGCGAATGCCTTCGATCGTTTCGACCGCCGAGTCGACCCACTCCTGGTCGCCCGTCGCAAGCGTGAAGGTGAGATCATCGTAAATCAGATCTTCGGCGCGCATGCCGTACTCGCCGACGACGATGTCGTAGATCTTCTTCGCCACCTCCAGCTTGCGCTCGCGCGTCTTCGCCATGCCGACCGGATCGATCGTCAGCGCGACGAGCGCCGCGCCGTGCTTCTTCGCCAGCGGCACGACCTTGTCGATGCGCTCACGCCCGTTCTCCATGTTGATGGAGTTGATGATCGCGCGTCCGGGAATGGTCTCCAGCGCGCGCTCGATCACCGCCGGCTCCGTGGAGTCGATCATGATCGGCGTCTCGACGGTCATCGAGAGCAGCTTCACGACCTTCTGCATCTGCTCCGCTTCATCGGCGCGCTCGGTGACGGCGACGCACACGTCCAGCACGTGCGCGCCCGACTCGACCTGCTCGCGCGCGACGTCGGAGATGCCTTCGTAATCGTCGGCGAGCAGCAGGCGCTTCACCTTGCGCGAGCCCTGCGCGTTGACGCGCTCGCCGATCAAGAGCGGCTTTGGATTCTGGTCGAAGTCGGTGGCGCGCATGGCGCTGGCGGCGCGGGCGACCTTTGAGCCGCGGTGGGAACCCGCCACCGTGTCATCCTGAGCGAGCGGAGCGAGTCGAAGGACCCCCGTCCTGACGGAGGAGCTCTCCTCGGCAGAAGGGGGTCCCTCGACTCCGGCGCTACGCGCCTCCGCTCGGGATGACAGGTCCGCCCCATGCAATGACACTCGCTCAACGATCGCCTTGAGATGCTCCGGCGTCGTCCCACAGCATCCACCCACGACCCGCACACCAAACTTCTCGACGAACTCGCCGAGCGCGTCGGCCATCGGCCCGGGCTCGAGTGGATACACCGCGTCACCGGTGCCCGTGTTCAGCGGCAGCCCCGCGTTCGGAATGCACGACACCGGGCGCGATGCGTTCGTCGCCAGAAAGCGGATCGGCTCGCGCATGTGCTCGGGGCCCGTCGAGCAATTGAGTCCAATCACATCGACCGGCAGCGCCTCGAGCGTCGTCATCGCGCTCGCGATGTCGGTGCCGAGCAGCATGCGGCCGCTCGTGTCGAGCGTCACCTGCGCCTGGATCGCGACGCCACGGCCAATCTCGGCGAACAGTCGCTCGAAGCCGGCGATCGCCGCTTTGACTTCGAGGATGTCTTGCGCGGTTTCGACGAGGAGAACGTCGACGCCGCCTTCGACCAGATACTTCGCCTGCGTGTAGTAGTTGTCCTCCAACTCGGCGAAAGTCGTATTCGACAGCACGGGATCGTTGCTCGACAGCAGCATGCCCGTCGGACCGATCGACCCGGCGACGAAGCGCGGTCTGTCCGGCGTCGAGTATTTGTCGCAGGCCGCGCGGGCGAGACGCGCCGCGGCCACGTTGAGCTCGCGCGTCTTCTCGTCGATTCCCCATTCCCTCAAACGATGAGGGGTCGACTGAAAGGTGCAGGTCTCCACGACGTCGCAGCCGACGGCGAGGAACGACTCGTGGATCGACTGAATGATGTCGGGCCGCGTCAGCACGAGGTGATCGTTGCAGCCTTCCAGCGACTTGCCGCCGAAATCGTCGGGCGTCGGGTGGAAGCGCTGAATGTTCGTGCCCATCGCGCCGTCGTAGACGAGGACGCGCTGTGCGATCGCGGCGAGATACGGATTTGGTGCTCTGGTTTCCATCGGGGGCTGTAAAAAAAGAAAATGCCCGCGAGCGCTTGGGCTGGGGCTGGCGCTTTAGCGGAATGTTTTACGTGGCCGCAAGTTGCCCTAAATCGCCACGAATCGGTTGTGTTAATAAGTGTATCAGCCTCTACAACGAGAGGCAATCGCGCCGGATCAGAGCGATGTGATCTCGTGGCTCGAGCCGCCGCTGGTGTCCGCGCGGCCGGTGACTTTCGCACGCTCATCCACGTGATGTACGAGGGCGATGAGACGGTTGCGCTCGAGCGGCAGCGTGAGATCGGCGAGCACGGCGCGCTGCACGCTGGGCGAGAACGTGACGAGCGGGCTGCCGATCGCACGGTAGAGCATGAGCGCTCCACCCGGCGCGACAGGAATACTGAGCGTTTCCGCGCTCGCCATGGCGGCAAGTGCGCGGCTGATGACGACGACGAGCGGCGCATCCTGCGCCGCGATCTCGCGCGCTTCGGCCAACGACTGCGCGACGAGCGGCGTGAATCCCGCGCTGCCCAGCGACTGCGCCAGGCCTTCCAGTAACGGCAGATCGCTGCCGACCAAGAGAATTCGCGTCATGTATCCAGCCATCCCTGCTCAGCGCGCACTTCCTTTGGCGAGGTCCTGGACAGCGCGCGCGGTGATGCCGTCGATCTCGACGATCTTCGATCGCGAGGTCTCGCCGGCGAGTATTCTAACGTCCCGCCGTCCAACCCTGAAGATCTCGGCGAAAAATTCCACGAGCGCCTGGTTCGCGGCACCGTCAACAGGCGGGGCCGCCAGCCGAACCTTGAGCGCGTCGCCGTGCACACCGGCCGCGCTCGTCGTCGAAGCGCGCGGCTGAACGTGAACCGAAAACCGGACGCGACCATTCGATTCGGTGACGCGAAGCGGCGGACTTACCTCACGCACGTCACTCACATCATGGCGCCCACGACGACTTTTTCAGCGAGCTGCAACAGAAACCAGAGTACGATCGGCGTAATGTCGAACATCCCGATGCGCGGAATGACGCGCGACATCGGACGCACCATCCAGTCGGTGAGGACATACGACCACCGGATCCACCGCGAGTAGGGCGAGATCGGGAGCCACGTCGAGATCACACGCACGAGCAGTGCGATGATCAGAATCGAGAACACCCAGTGCACGAGGATCGGCGGCGCGGTGCTCGGCTGCTGCACCATGAAGACCGCCTGCACGAGAATGCTGTGGATGAAATCGAGCAGCGCGAGGAGCAGAATGCCGAGCACGACGAACAGCACGAGCGCCCACCATGCCGCGGCCGACGGCAGCCCGCCCGCGCGCACGATGACGCGTTCGATCGGCGCGAGGAGCGGATCGATCGTCGTGCGGAAGAAGCGGCTGATCTTGTTGAACGGGCTGATGCGCCGCGTGCGAACGGCCCAATCCACGGCGCAAATCACGGCGATCGCGAGCCCCAAGTAGAGCAGGGCGGTGCGGACGCCGCGGACGAGCATCTCGTAGTTCGCGAGCACGTTCATGCGCGAAAACTAGCTGTCAGTCCGAAGGGGCGCAGCGATCCCTGTCATTCCGAAGGAGCGAAGCGATCCCTGTCATTCCGAAGGAGCGAAGCGACTGAGGAATCTTGCGTTCAGGTAGATGGCCTGGCCACTCTACCCTTGTGGAAGATTCGTCGCTTCGCCCGGAATGACACTGGAATGACAGTGGGAACGACTTTGGAAAGACACCCATGAACTACTGGCTGGTCAAATCCGAACCCGACGTCTTCTCGTACGACGATCTCGTCGCAAGCCCCAAGAAGACCACGCACTGGGACGGCGTTCGCGCGTATGCGGCGCGCATTCATCTCCAGGCGATGAAGAAGGGCGACCTGGTTTTCTTCTATCACTCGATGTCGAATCCCGCCGCGATCGTCGGCGTGGCCAAGGTGGTGAAGGAGGCGTATCCCGACCACACGGCGCTCGATCCCAAGAGCGACTACTACGATCCCAAGAGCACGCCGGACAAACCCACATGGTTCATGGTGGATCTCAAGGCCGTCGAGAAGCTCCCGCGGCCGGTGGGGCTCGATGAGATCAAAAAGACCAAAGGACTCGAGAAGATGGCGTTGGTGCGCATCGGGCGGTTGTCGGTGTCGCCGGTGACGGAGAGCGAGTACACGATCATTCGCAAGCTCGCCGACGCCTGATAGCCTGATCATACGCGAAACGCGACGCACATCCGCGTCGCGTTTCGCTCTTGTCGCACCTCGCCCGAGCTACTTCCGAATCGCGTCCTTGTTCGCTTTCAGCGCGTCTTTGTTCGCCTTCGGAAAACGATCCTTCAGATTCGACTTGAACTGACGCTCGCCGTAGCCGACATAGATCTGCCGCGGACGCGCGATCTTCTGCTCCTTGTCGTTGAGCATCTCTTCCCATTGCGCGAGCCAGCCGGCGGTGCGGGCGACCGCGAAGAGCACGGTGAAGAAGTCGGTCGGGAACGCCATCGACCGGTAGATCAACCCGGTGTAGAAGTCGACGTTCGGATAGAGCTTGCGAGACACGAAGTAGTCGTCGGACAGCGCGATGCGCTCGAGCTCGAGCGCGATCTCGAGATCCTTGTCGACGCCGACCACCTTGAACACCTCGTCGGCGAGCTTCTTCACGATGCGAGCGCGCGGGTCGTAGCTCTTGTACACGCGGTGCCCGAAGCCCATCAGCTTGCTGCCCTTGCCGCCTTTCACCTCTTCGATGAACGCCGGAACGTTCTTCGGATGGCCGATCTCGTTGATCATCCGCAGCACTTGCTCGTTCGCGCCGCCGTGCAGCGGACCGTAGAGCGCCGCGATGCCGGCTGCGATTGCGGAGAACG